>UQQL01000004.1 GCA_900543275.1 uncultured Collinsella sp.
ATACTCATGGAAAACCTCCCATTTCCCGATGTCCAAGAAATGGGAGGCAGTTCACTGTCCCCTTTATGGTGGTTTTGGTCGGCTAGCCTTCGAGCTGCGCCACTTTATAGCGGTAGGCTGCGGCGATGACGTCTTTACAGCCCTCGCGGCCCAGCTTGGCGCGGTTGACGACGATGTCCTTACCGCTCGTCATCTTCCACTTGCCGGCGCTGTAGCGCTTGTAGAATGCCTCGCGCGCCTTCTGCTGCTGCTTGACCAGCTTGGCGCCCTTCTTTTTATTAAGGCCTCGCTTTTTGCGCACAATCTCGACGCGGTCCTCAAAAGGAGCGGTCACCAGCACGGCAATGTGGTTGGGGTTGTTACGCAGCAGGTAATCGGACAGACGGCCTTCGATAATGCAGCTCTCGGTCTCGCCCAGGTCCAAAATCACCTGGCTCATCTTTTGGAACAACTTGTCCGAGTACGAACGCGCATCGTAGCGGTCGGGCAGGAACGCCATGTTCTCCACGGCCAGACGCTCGTCGTAGGCGGCCATCTTGTCGAGCGACTCGCCCGCGCGCAGCGACGCACGCACCAGCAGCTCGTTATCGTACAGCGGAATCCCCAACTCGTCGGCAAGCATGCGGCCAATCTCGTGGCCCTCGGCGCCAAAGTCGCGCGCGATGGTAATGACCACAGGATTCTTCTTATTCTCCAGATCGCTCATCGCGATTCCTTTCTCTATGTGACAAAGGGGCTGTCCCTTTGCCACATTCTACGCTGCCACCATTCGCCTCTGATATGCGCGAACCAGCAGCGAGATACCAAAGTTGAGCACAAAGTACATCGCAAACACCAGGCCGTAGAGCATAAGCACCTGCGACAGGTCGATCGCATGGGCCATCACGACGTTTGCCGTGTACATGAGCTCGGCCACGTTAATGCCCGAAAGATACGAGCTGTCCTTGATGACGGTCGTGCACTGGCTAAACAGCGCCGGGATGATCGTCTTAAACGTCTGCGGCAGAATGATGTAGCGCATGGTGGCAAAGAAGCCAAAACCCTGGCTCTGCGCTGCCTCAAACTGGCCGCGCGGAATCGAGTTGAGGCCGCCGCGCACGATCTCGGCCATAACGGCGCTGGTAAACAGCGTAAAGGCGATGGTCGAAATCACAATGTCCAAACCCTGCACCGTAAAGTAGATAAACAGAATCCACAGCAGGTTCGGCGTGCAACGGAACAGCTCGATATAGGCGCTCACCAAAATACGGAACGGGCGGGGCGCATAGCTTTTAACAAGCGCCAGCACCGTGCCAAAGATGAGCGAGAAAAAGATCGACAGCGCCGAGATCTCGATTGTCTTAACAAAGCCGCCCCAAATGTAGAGCAGGTTGGTCGCGTTGAAGATTTCCATGCGCTAGGCCTCCTCTACGTTGTCGAGCCCCAGCTCGGCCAGGCTCACGCCACGCGGACGCTCCTTGGAGCGGCGCTCGAGCCACTGCACCAGCATGGCGAGCGGAAAGCAGATGATGAAGTACATAAGGCAGCAGACGATGTATCCCTGCAGGTAACCGTACAGACTCACAAAGTTGTCGGAGCGGTACATAAGGTCGCCGCCGGCCACGAGTGCGAGCACCGACGTGTTCTTGACCAGGTTGAGCGCCTGGTTGCACAGCGGCGGCAGGATGATCTTGAACGTCTGGGGCAGCACGATGTACCAGTAGGCCTGCGCACGGGTGAAGCCCTGGCTCTGCGCCGCCTCCATCTGACCGCGCGGAACCGCCTCGATACCGGTGCGGATAACCTCCGAGATGTAGGCCGCATGGTACAGGCCCACGCCCAAGAAGCCCAGCACGAACGGCGCGATGCGCACCGGCTGGTCGGCACCGGTTATGGCCTGCAAAAACTGCGGACCAGCCATGTACATAAAGAGCACCTGCACGGGCAACGGGGTGTTCTGGTAAAACTCCACGTACACGCGGCTTATGGCGCGCAGCACGCGCGAACGGGTGGTAGAGAACACACCCAGCAGCGTGCCCAGCACCAGCGACAGCAGCAGACCGGCAACGACCACCTGCAACGTCACGCCAAAGCCCTCCCAGAAGGGCCCCATGTTTTGAAATGTCGTCGACCAACGGTCGGCGTCAAACAATCCTTCGAGCATTTGATTCCTTCCTTGGACGATGCGCCTATACAAGACCCCAGGTCTTGACCTCTTGGTCGAGCCAGCCGTCGGCCAGGCGATCGCAAATCACCTGATCGACCACGGCCGAAAGGTCGCAGCCCTTCTTGGTCGCCACGCCGTAGCCCTGCTCGCCAAACTTGACCTCGGGCTGCAGCAGCTCGACGGTCTCGTTCATGTAGCCGGCGAGCGTAGAGCGGTCCATAGCAAAGACATCGATATTGCCGGCATCGAGCGAACTCTTAATGATGGGATAACCGCTAAAGGCCCTAAACTCGGGCTCGCAACCAAAGCCGTTGTCCTTGATCATCTGCTCGATCAGGCCCTGCGTATTGGCACCCTGACTCACGCCGATGACCTTGCCGTCCAGGTCCTCAATCGAGGTAAAGCCCGAACGCTTCTTGACCATGAGGCCCACGCAGTCGGTGCGGTACGGCGTCGAGAAATCCCAGCTCTTCTTGCGTTCGTCGGTGATGGTGTAGGTCGCCGCGACCACGTCGAGCTGGCCGTTATCGATCAGCGGGCCGCGCGTCTTGGGCGTTACGTCGGTAAACTCGACAAGCCCCTGAGCGCGAGCCTCCTTGTAGCTCACGCCAAAGACGGCAGCGGCAATCTGGTGGCACAAATCGACTTCCATGCCCTCAAAGCGGCCCTTGGCGGTATCGTAATAGCCGTAGCCGGGAACGTCCTTCTTAACGCCGGCGTTCAGGTGGCCACGCGACTTGATGGCCGCAAGCTTGGAGCCCTTGCCGGAGCCGCCGCCGGCGGAGTCGCCGCAACCGGTGAGCGCGCTCCCCGTCAGCGCGAGCATGCCGGCGCCCGCCAGCTGCAAAAAGTGACGGCGCGACACGGCCGCCCTCGTCATATCCGTCATGTCCATCACCGCGCCTAGTGCAAGATCTTGGACAGGAACTCGCGACAACGCGGGTTCTCGGGATTATCAAAGAAGTGTTCGGGCGCGCCCTCCTCCAGGATGCGGCCGTCCTCCATAAAGATGACGCGGTCGGCCACCTGGCGCGCAAAGCCCATCTCGTGCGTCACGCAGATCATGGTGATGTCCTCCTGCGCGAGCTCAATCATAACGTCCAGGACTTCCTGCACCATCTCGGGGTCGAGTGCTGAGGTCGGCTCGTCAAACAGGATGATGGGCTGCTTGGTGCACAGGGCGCGGGCGATGGCGATGCGCTGCTGCTGACCGCCCGAGAGATTCTGCGGATACTCGCCGGCCTTATGCGCCATGCCGACGCGCTTGAGTGCGGCGATGGCGATCTCGGTCGCCTCCTCCTTGCTCTTCTTTTGCAGCTTGATGGGCGCGAGCGTCAGGTTGCCGAGCACCGTCATGTTGGGATACAGGTTGAACTGCTGAAACACCATGGAACTATACTTGCGAGCCATCTCCAGGTGGTTCTTTTTGGTAAGCGGCGTACCGTCGATGATGACCTCGCCCGACGTGGGCTCCTCCAGATAATCGACGCAACGGATGAGCGTCGACTTACCCGAGCCGGAAGGCCCGATCATTACGAGCTTCTCGCCGCGCTTGACGGTGAGGTTGATATCTTTGAGCACATGCAGGTCGCCAAAGTACTTGTTGAGATGCTTGATCTCGATCATGTCTGCCATGAATGTCCCTTCCCTGCGTTTACACGAGTTGAACTATTGTACGGAAAGAACCACGTTTCCGCAGCCCACACTACATTCCCGTAAAGAACCCGCAATCTTCCACCCACTCATTGGGGACAGACTTAAATGAGTACCCGGGAAGTGGGCACTCATTTAAGTCTGTCCCCAATGAGCGCTCAACCGCCCTTGTTGAGCATAAGTCAGCGAAAACCCGTACACGCGAGCAAGGTGACGTGAAATGAAAGGGCGCAGACCTTATGGTCGCGCCCTTGAAATTGAACGTCAGATTGCCGTGTGTACGGGTTTGCAGCGTCGAGCCGTTATGCGGTTTGGTAAAACCGCATAACAAATTACGCGAGTTTGGCTCCAACGATCTTTGCCGCGGCCGGCTTGTCGAAGTTGCCACCGGTGGCCTTGCCCAGAGCGCCCATGACCTGGCCCATCTGCTTCTTGGACGTGGCGCCCAGCTCGGCGATGACCTGCTCGATCAGAGCCTCGAGCTCCTCGCCCGAAACCTGCGCGGGCAGCAGGCTCTCCAGAATCTTGACCTGCTCGGTCAGGTTGTCGGTACGCTCCTGGTCGGTGCCGGCCTTGATGGACATCTCCAGCGTCTCGCTCGTCTGCTTGATCAGACGCTTGATCATGCTGTTGACGTCTTCCTCGGTCACATCGCGGCGCTCGTTGACCTCGATGTTCTTCACCTCGGCCTTAACCTGGCGAATGATGGACAGGCGAACCTTGTCCTTGGCCTTCATGGCGGCGATCATTTCCTGCTGCAGCTCTTCGTTGGTCATCTGCAAATCCTCTCTAATAGCGTGGGCGGCACTCGCGCGAGCACCGCCCCATGATTACTCAGTCGTCGACGAATCGTCGGTCGAGCTCTTGGTGACGCCCTTCAGGCTCACGTTGTAGGGCACATCCTTGGGCATGGGGTTGACGGTAATGTCGGCGTCTTTCTTGTACTGCTCCAGCCACTCGCTGTATGCAGTACTGGCCGCCTGCGTCTTCACCACGTTGGAAACGTACTTCTTGATGTCCTTGGGCACCTGCTTGATGTCATCGACCTGGCTATCGACATGGAAGTAGTCGGTGCACTTGATGATGTGGTAGCCATAGGTCGACTCGACGACTTCGCTCACGTCGCCCTTGTTGAGCCCCTCGAGCGCCGTCTGGTAGCTGTCGACAAAGGTGGTGAGCTTATCCCAGCCCACATCGCCCTTCTTCTCCTTGGAACCGGTGTCCTCGGAGTACTGCTCAACGGCGTCCTCAAAGCTCAGCTCACCGGAGTTGATCTTGTCCAGGCACTCCTGCGCCTTGGCCTTGGCGGCAGCCTTGTCCTCGTCGGATGCGTCGGAATCGACCTTGATCAGGATGTTCGACGAGCGGCGGGCATCGTTGTACTTCGACAGGTTCTCGTTGATGTAATCGACGATCTCGCTGTCCTTGGGCTTGCTGGTGGGCGCCACGGCTTCCTTGAGCTTTTGCTGCGCCAGGCTCT
Organism: uncultured Collinsella sp.; assembly: GCA_900543275.1. Taxonomy (GTDB): domain Bacteria; phylum Actinomycetota; class Coriobacteriia; order Coriobacteriales; family Coriobacteriaceae; genus Collinsella. The sequence goes on from UQQL01000004.1 coordinate 5,280, forward strand.
CCTTGAGCGAGCTCTTATAGGTGTCCTCGGTGTAGCCGTAAGTCTTAAGGGTCTTCTTAAAGGTCTTGGCGCCGCCCGCGCTCTTGCACGCGTCCTTCCAAGCCTTCTCGACCTCCTTGTCCGACACCGTCACGCCGTTTTCCTTCTGCGCCTGCTGAAGCAGAATCTGCTGCGCGTAGGAATCGATGAGCTGTTTGCGGTACTTCTTGGGCGTAAGGTCGTTGTTGACCAGGTACTGCGCCCAATCCTTGTCCTTGGTATAACCATAGGACGTGCGCATACTCATGATCTGCTTGGTCACGGTATCCTCGGTGAGGTTGGTGCCGTTGATGGTAGCGGCAACGCCGCCGGTGAGCTTGTAGCCCGAGCTGGCGCTTTCGGTCTGCGACATCAGGCCGGAGCACGCCATGGCCGAGACGGAGAGCAGCATCGCCAGCACGCCGATGACCACCAGGACAATCTTGACGGTCTTGGACGCGTACGTCTTGCGCTGCTTCTTGCGAGAGCTGGAGGCGGCGCGGGCCTGCTGCTCGGGCGTCGGCGCGACCTCGGGGTTCTTTTTCTTGTTTGCCATGTTTGGCCTTTCACATCACGAATCGAACAAACGCCATTGTGTCACAACGCAGCCCCCGAGACACACCTGGTGCATGGGAGACGGTTTAATCTGCACCATTTTGGTGCAAAGGGGACAGGTCTGGCAGTTGGCAGTTAGGGACGTTCCTTTTCTGCCGACAGTTAGGGACAGCCCCCAAGTGCCGGCCTTAAAAGCGGCGGCGGATGGCGTCGACCATGCCCTGCGGCGTGGTCTGGCCGAGTACATCGGCTGCAGCGTCGGCATCCATAAAGATATTCATAAGCGCTTGCAGGGCCTCGACCTGGCCGCCCGGCTCGGCAATGCCCAGATTGATGATAATCTGCGCCGGCACCGGGGCGCCCATACCCGCCATCGCGTTGAACGTCACAGGTGCAGCGGGCTTTACCACCGCGATATAGGGCTTGGCCACAAATCCCGGATCGGTATGCGGAATGGCGATGTTTGCCGCCGGCATAGCGAGACCCGTGGGGTAGGCGTCCTCGCGCGTGCGGACGGCGTCGAGCCAACCCTCGGCAATGTAGCCGCGCGGAGCGAGCTCGTCCTCGAGCTGCGCAAACACCTCATCCGGCGTCGCACACTCCCAATCAAAAAACACCAGCTCGGGCGAGAATAGCATCTCGGCGTTATCCGCCATACCGTCCTCCAAAGTTGCATGAGGTTCACAATGCCCCATATGATAGCGAAACGAGACAGGCAAGGTTAGTCGAGGATCCCAATCATCTCGAGAGCGCGGGCAGGCGTCAGGCAAACTTCGGGCATCGCCTCCAGCATGCGCCGGTCGCTCGTGACCACATAGTCAACATCTGCCGTCTCGCCCGAAGCGATGATGAGGCTGTCTTCAAGATCCGGCATGCGCTTGCCAAGCATGCGCGCCATTTCGCACTCTGCCAACGAAAGCGGAGAGGCCGTCGCCACCTGCATCATGTGCTCAATGCAGGCCCACGACGCCGAGGCAAACGACACGTTAATCCCATTCGCATTCCGCCGGGCTAGGCGCCGAGGCAAAATGTAGAACACATCCTTTGCCGTCGTCGGCGCGTACAGAAGGTCAATCTTTCCCGCCTCGGCAAGCTCCACCAGGCGCTTCGCTTCGTGGAATGCCCCCTCTTGCAGGTAATAATCAAGCCACACATTCGTATCCACAAGCAGGTGCTTTGCCTCGATCATCGGCAATTCGCCTCCATGTCGGCAATCATCGCGTCATACATATCATCGCGTACGGCATCCCAGTCTTCCGCAGACGATTCAGCTGGCGCAAAATCCGAAGCGCTTAGCCCCAACGAGGAAAAAGCTAGGCCACACCCCTGCTCGGCCAGGCTCTCCGCACGGGGCAGCTCACGCTTATCCGCCAGCATAAATCCCGGCAACGCTTGATGCTCGACAAGATAGACCCAAAGCGCACGAATAGCATCGCTCGGCCCCAACCCATTGCGAGTTAGGACCGCATCGCCACCAGCTTTGAGCATAGGATCGATTCGCGTATTGAGCTGCACCGTTGCTGTACCCATAGCGGCTCCTCTCTACTTGCTAGCAGTATAGCAGACATAAAAGGCCACGCAAAAGGGCCCCGTCCACACGCGGACGAGGCCCTGTCAGATTGGTAGTCTCGAGAAAGTTGGTGTAGCGCCCGATCCGAAGCGAGTCGGCCTGGCGTCCAAGAACCTAGAATACGGTTGATGCCCTATGCCGCCGACCGGCATATGAAAGACAGCGGGCCAAAAGTCCCATGGCTTCTAGCCCGCAGAAACATCGATGTTTCCAAATGATCGCAGCTTGTGTTTCAAGCGCTTTTCTACGCTACCGGCGGATGCAAATCCCAATCGGGAAAGCAGTTTGCAAAGCCTGAGAGATTTTGAGTCAAAACATTGTTCTCAGCTTGCTTCAGTCGCTCGTCCTCTTCAAACAGACTATCGAGCTCGCTCAATGCATCGAAGTCCTGCATCGCAGCATCGTTATGGTCGAAATCAGTCACTTCATCAGTCATCTATTTCACTCCGTTCATGGTTATCGAGTCAATCCTATCGGCTAGGCAACCTTATCGAGCTTAAGCAGGTCGCTGCGCTCGGCCGCCGCTTCCTTCGCGCTCTTCCACTGATTAAGCGCCAGATCGATCTCGGAACAGCCTTCCTGGATGCGTTTGGAGTATTTGGCCTCAATCTCTTCTGCCTCCGCAGCGCGCTGCTTGCTCGAGAGGCCCGTCTTTACTAGACAATAGCCAGCCCCCGCAAGAAGCAGAATGCCAATAACCTGGTTTACAAATGCAAAGAGAGCTACTCCCAAAACAGCGAGGACAACGGCCGCTATCTTGTGGCTCTTGTTGCCCTTCGCAACCTTGACATCAAGCTCAGCGAGCTCCTTTTTCTTCTCTTCACCGACATAGCGAACATAATCGCCGCGCAGCGCATTACCCTCATCGCCGGTAACCGCCTTGCTTGTCCATCCGTCGAAGTCAAGGGTGATCGCCTGCGGAAATTCGGGGATATCGCTCTTGCGATACCGGTTGAAACCACCGTTGATATAGGAGCCCAAAAACTGAATCGCGGTCTTCTTCTTATGCACATCCACAGACGCACTCTGGTCGCGCATCGAGCGTGTCATCTGGTCGATGATATTCATCGTCTGCTGACGCTTCTCATCACGGCGACGATTGACGATCTCTCGGGCGCGCTCCACGTCTCCGCCAAACGCCTTGACCGCAAGAAGATACTCCTCCTGGCGGCGCAAATTTCGCTCCTTGGAGTCATCGGAGTTAACGAGCTCCATCAGATGCCTGTCAACCTGCTCGGCAAGCGTCCTCTCGTCAACATCGGAAGCTTTGAGGGCGGCGAAGTCATTGGAGATACTCTCGATTGCCTCGACTTTTCCGAGATACTTATTGATGTAGTCAAACTCCTTGACCACCACCTTGAGCGCCGGATATCTCGAACTCATATCCTCCTCGTAGCCGATAAAATACTCCGCCCATGACTTAGACTGCTCGTTTTCGAACTCAGGGCTCTGATTTCTGATCTGCTCGATCCAGCCCGCCATATAGTCATCGCACAGGTGCTTTTCGTCGGTTCCGAAGATGCCGTTGATATAGGCATCAATGTAGACCATCGCATCGGCATCAATACGGGCGGCGTTTTGCGTCGAGAAGTAGCGTGCGAGCCATTCGTAGCACGTGGCCGTGCGGTTATTACGTCTGCAAATCAGAGCCATCGCAAGCGACGTGTGCTCGTTGTCACGTTTGACAGCCTCACGTATTGCGCGCTCCGCAAGATCTCGGTTGTTGTTGATCCATGCCGCAAGGGCAACCAGGACAGGCGCCAGCCAGTAGTCCGGGGTAGAAATCATTAACTCCTCGGAGACCGTCGAAATCGTCGCCTTGCGCACGAGCGCTGCATCGGTTGCCTGGAGAATACCGACCATGGTGTTTCGAACCACCGAGTAGTTGCCGAACTTCTTGTCCATCTCCTGCCGGACGCTCACGAGCTCCGTAGTCGCCTGCTCAAGTGCGGCGGTACGACGCTGTTCGAGCATCATCTCGAGAAAGTCCTTTCGGAGCTTTTTAAGGTCCTTCCGCACTTCCTCCATTTGGGATTCGACCTTATCGACCTTCGTGGTCATCTGGTCAACTTTTGTTCCAATAGCGGCGATCCTGCGCTCGATAAGGGCAGTATCTAATCCCGAATCACTCATCTGTACCACCTTTCAGTTTGAACTGTTTAGATCATCCAATAGCTTTAAGCGAGTAAGCACCCGCCATCCGCTTTATTGAGAGGCCATGCTTCGGTATTGCTCGGACACCTGCTGATAGGCCACGAGAAACTTCTGTTTGTATTGGCTTGCCTTCATCGAATTGACGATGCGCCCGACGGGCTCCACATAGTGTTCGAGAAAGTACGAGGTCCTTCTTCGTAACGCAAACGAACCAGTTTTATAGGGGGACCCGGGGTTCTCTCTAATGCCCTTGAGTAGTGCGAGACACGTCTTGGGTATGTTGCAGTTGGCGGCGATATCTTGATAGAAGCTCTCCCGCTCTGCGGTCATAAAGTCTTCCGAAGCATACCGCGCTATGCAGAACGGGCACACAGCATCGATAAAGCTCTCAAGCCGAGACCGATCCTCCATGCTCTGCATATTGGCGACCACGAGCGATACCATCTGAACCTCAAAGTCACGCATGTTGTAGAGCGTCGACTCAAACAAGTCGATCAAGTCACGCACTTCGTCATATTCGAGAGGGATATCTTCGGCCCTTTTAAAGAAAACCGTCATCGAACCCGAAAGACCTTCGCAAAACTCATCGCAGTACGCAACCATAAACTGTGCTGCCGCGTTGTCTTGCATCATATTGAGCACGTCCGCGGCAAATTTGCGGGCCTCCGGAAAGTTACCACCCTTAAAAAACTTGATGGCATTGTCCTTGGCAAACGCGATTTTGCCCGTGGCCCCCAGACGCGCCCGCGAATAGTACATCTCGCGACCGCACTGGTTGCAATGAACCTTTCGAGTTGCGGGGTCAAACTCGACATCGGTGCTGCCGCAGCCCTCACAAGTTATACCGTTGATTTCCAATAGCTTCCCCCACTTCAACCATCAAAGTGCCCTGGCAAAAAGCAGCGCGAGCCCTTATTTGACAGCGGTCAGCGCCGCATTGCGCTTTTTCCAGATATTGCGCGCATCATGGACAAGGCCAACCGTAACATCTGCCGGCTCATCGGCACTCATGGAATTCGAGACCACCTCAAGCGCGGCGGAGAACTGTCGCTCGATCTCTTGAACATGGGGTTGCGACATGTTGGAGCTGAAGGAGATGTCATCCTTAAGCGCTTTGAGTTCGGCTTTGACCTGAGCGTCCTGCGCCACGGCGAGGAGCTGTCCCACATACGATCCGAACTGCGCCGTTTGAACCGTCTTTGCGGCCACGGCAGCAACCTTTTGGTCAACCTGGCGGCCATTGAAGCCTAGACCCATCTGCACAAGGACAAGCACAGCAAGAAGGACAACGTTTACGACGACTGGAATCGTGCTGCCGCCCCACCCATATGCCGCAAACACAAAGTACGTGTTGGCCAGAAGGGCAACGACAAAGTAGGCACAGCTGGATGCGACCGGCAAATAATGGATTTCGGTCGTGCTTTTGACCGTGGACTGCTTATCGGACATGGCAGCCGAAATCGAAGCCGCCGCAAAAGCCAAAACCCCAAAGCCAAGCGACATAGCAAAGACGATAGGGTTCATCAGCGCGTTTTTGCAGACAAACATGATTACAAGCCATGCCACCAAGACGATTGCCTCGCCCAAAATGACACGTTTAACAGAACCGTTCATCTTTGTTTCTCCTTATTGGATCTTAGTTCCACAATCGGGGCAGAATTTGGTCCCTTCGGGCAACTCGGCTCCGCAGCTCGGGCACCTTGGCGAGATCAACCGGTTCCCGCATTCCAGGCAGAACTTGGCACCGACCGGGTTAAGATGCCCACACGCCAAACACGCAACACCCTGCTCGAGCTTTTGTCCGCATTCCAGGCAGAACTTAGCACCCATCGGATTAACGTTTCCGCAACTGGGACACACGGGACCGTTTTGCATACCTGCGGACGCGGAAGCCGTTCCAACCATGGGAGCAACAGCGCCCATGGCCTGGTTGGCCAAGTTGGAGAAGCCAGCTCCAAATGCACCGCCCATGCCAACGCCCATGCCGAGTCCCATGCCGGCTCCCATGAGGCCCGATGCGGCACTCCCCTCATTGCCCGCAGCACTCTCCATTACGTCCATGCCGCGCTCCTGCTGATAGTTGTAGCCTTCGCGCGCACGCTTCCTGGCAAGTGCCTCGGACTCGATGTCCATCTGGGCAGCGTTACCCTGCGCCTCGAGAATGCTCCGCTTACGCTGGATCTTCATCTCGTTGATGGCAGCAAGATCCTCTTCGAAGGGCTTGATGCTGTTGAACGAGAAGTTATCGAGCGTGAGACCAAACTCATCGAAATAGTTAACGAGCTTGCCCTGCATCTGAGACGAGAAGTCGCTCAGATGCGTCGCAATTTTAAGAACGGAAACCTCCTGGTCAACAATCGCCTTGGCAAGCAGGTCAGGAACATACTCAAGGATTTTTGCCCGCATAAAGGAAGTAAGTTCTTCTCGCGTATAGCGATCTCGCGTGCCCACGACCTTAACGAGGAACTTCCTCACCTGAATGGGAACCAGGCTCGAGTCATTCTGCTCGATATGCGCGCCAAACAAACCGAAGGCGCGAACATGAACGTTGACGTCTTCCTCAGGGTCTTGGACAATGATGGGCTCGGTCGTGCCCCAGCGCAGCTCGTTCATGTAGTTAGTATTGATAAAGTACACAACGGAATGAAACGCCGAGCTACCGCCGGTAAGCGAATGGGCGGCATTGCGGAACGGGGCGAATCGGCTGTCTCCCGTGTCGAGCTTGATCTTGCACGGACCGACAAACACGCTTACCTGAGAATCGCCGGCACCCGTAGCGTCAGTAGAACTGCCCGCCCCCATATTGTTGGTAAAAACGGCAATCTGCGATTGCGCAACCTGAAGATAGGACCCGTTGGGAAAATCCTCGTAGGGATAGCGGAATGAGACAAGCGAGGCATCTTCGTCGTTGCCAGGCTCCCATTTGATATTGTCGACAGAAAAGGCACCGAGAATTCCGCTGTGCTTTTCTTCCTTTTCGTTATCGCTATGGAACAGTGACATGCTGATTCCTTTCGTTAATCCCAAACCACGCGTTCCGCGTGTCTAATAAATTGTAAACTGCCGAGTCGACAGGCGCATCGAAAGCCTGTGCGCCTCAATCTGTCCCCAACTTAGCTTGGCTAATTATAGCCCTCAAGTCATCTCATTTAGCCACCCCCGATGAGCGGCAATAATGTCGCACCTTTGGTCAACTGACGAAGAACCGGGAGGGTTCGAACCCCAGATGCCCTTTTGGGGCATATCCGCTGAGCGGGCGAGCGCGTTCGGCCTCTCGGTCAGCTCTTCGTAACGTCCGTTTTAGCCGCAACTAAACTCGTCGGATGGAACAAGGGGAAAGGTATAAGAGCTGCGCGCGCTGTAATGCCAAAACGGCTCGGCTAAAGCTACCAGCTCTCGTGATAGGCCATAATCGACCGACATGGGTACCCTTCGGAGCCGCATTCCGCAGACGCTACGACCTTTCCGTCTTTATAAAACTCGACGTACCAAACGTACGTTGCCGCCCCCTCCCAATAGTTTGGCTTATCAGCGACCTTGAACGTAATAGAGGCGTCATCTGGCACAATCAACTCGCGCTTGGCGTTTGCAATGAACGCATCCATGTCGGCGATCACGCCATCGCCGCGCGCAGCGGCCTCCCCATCGTCGCTGCTATCGGATGCCGCTTCAGATGGTGCTTGAGATGCGCCAGATCGATCGTCCGCAGTGCCAGAGCCGTCCTTCAAAGAGCCCTCCGAAGGCTCCACCCCTTTGAATGCCTTCCACATATCGCTGCTTGCGGACGGCATTTCAATGTCGGCCTCCGGATACTTCCCGGCGAGCTCGTCAAGAATTCTGCACGCTTCCTCACGCCCCTGGACCATCGCCTCCTGCGGTTTGCCACCATCCTCAACGGTCCTCACCAAGTAGGCGCCATTCTGCCTATCGAATTCCTTATTTTGAATTTGCACCGCGTCTACGACCTCAGGACCCTTTGCAGTAAGCGAAATATAGAAATCTGCCTGGTTACAATCCTGACTACAAGTAAATTTAACGATGCCGTCCTTACAGACAGTAATGACTTGGCTCTCACCCTGAGCAATAAAACCGTCGTACTGATTCGTCATATTGCTGGAGCCTTCTACCATCTCTGACGAAGGCATAACCGAAACGGCCTCTCCATCAACAAAGCAGTAGGCACCCACAATCGCCGAAATATCGTTCTGCGCATCGACAAACCCAACAAGCAGCTCGTCAATTCCGTCGCCATTCAAATCATCGAAAGCATAGTAGTAGCTTAAAAAGCCGGGGGCAGTCTGGTTGTTATAAACGAATATCTGCCCCAGTCCAGAATCACCACCGCGTCCCTGGGCCCAGTCGTCGTAGCTGGCAGCACCAGCCCCCTTCTGCTCGCAATAGCTCGCAAAGTCCTCGTAACGCGCAACCACGCCCTCGTAAGCCCTGCGTGCTTTCTTGTTTGTTGCCGCGACCTTCTTTTTAGACGACTTCTCCTCGACTGCAGCCGGCTGCTCCTGCTGCTGCGCTTGAGGCAGCACAAAGGCTTCGTAAGCTTTGACCAGGGCGTAAGCGACACCAGCGGTAAAGATGATTGCTGCAAGAATGGTGACAAACGTAGGCACAGCAAAACGGCCGATCTGCCGACGCTGCATCATAAAGGCCGCAAAGGACATATGATCAGAGGGCGCCGGAGAAGGGCCCTCCGCGCGAGATACAGCAGGATCGCTTGTCGCTTTTCTATCAGCAGACGCCTTTGGTGTACCTGAAGGAAGCGGCTGCTGAGCATTCGCCGGCGCATCATCCACATCCAACGGTTTTCCGCATGCAGAACAGAATCGCGCCCCGTCTTTGATCTTTGCCCCGCAGCTTGCACAGTACATAAATCCCCCTAGAACTTCAGCATATCGAAACGATAGCCCACAGCCTGCAAACAGAAAAGGCCCAGGAGCAATTTGCTCGACTGTAAACCTTTTCTTTCACCTTTCAAATTCGCCTGACCCCACGCGGAAGGCATGCGACGGGCTACTTGCTAGGCGCGAGCCATGTGCAGCTTGATTGCCTTGAAGATGATGTTGGCAACCGAGGCAATAGGCCAGAGCGCCACGATCGTCATCGGAACCGATTCGGGAATAACAGGAACCGCCCCGTGAATCACGCTGCCCAACCAGTAAAAAAGCATCAGAACCACGACAGGAAGGCCCACGAGAACCACAAGCTCGATTAGCATAATCGTGATACCGATAATGCCGCTACCATAGACAAAGGGAAGCCTTACACCGCTGCGGTACAGCGAGATAATCACCTTCCAGGGACCAATCAGAAGCAGCGCCAGCGGAATCATATTGTTAAGTCCCAGCGAGCCACCTCCCAGCACGTAATTGAAAAAGAGCACATAGAGCAATGAAATCACCGCTGCTCGCCCAAGCGACCCGATGGACTCGTGAAGCGAATCCTGCAGGCAAGCAGCGGCCTCTGCATCCTCCGCCGCTTGAAACTGAGCCTCGACAGACTGGCTCTCAATCGGCTGGGCCTCGACGTAAATCGCATCCCCCACCGCGCTGGCCGCAGCCGCGACCGTAGGCGTTCCGCACACGCCGCAGAACTTGGCGCCGTCGTTAATCTCTGCTCCACACTGTTTGCAATGCATAATCGGGTCCTTTCTCGTTACCCCTTTTCTTGACGATCACAAGATACGATTTGTCGTTTATCCGATATAGAGATTTTGACCGGGTAATTTTCCTAAACGTGCTACGCTATTAAACCTGCAGCTAGAGACAGGGGTAACAATGTTTGAGTTCTCCCAAACACGCACCGTTGAAGGTTCGATTCCGTTTAAGAAAGTCAACCTCATAGAGAACGAACCCAATAGGCCCGTTGGCGAGGCCCAGCTTGTCTTTGAACTCTACATGCCCACCGAGCTGGCCGGCAACAAGAGCAACGAAGGGCCCGCACACAGCGAGCGCCATGCCGATCTGATCAGGCTGGCATCATGCATCGAACCCACCGCCGTTAAAGAGCAGCCCTTCCGCGCAAGCCTCTTTAACGTACTTGATTACGCCGAACAGACCGGGCCGCTTTTTGGCAAGCACGCAATAGAATCCGTACGCGATTGGGCCAATGCCGCGATGGCAGCACTTATTGCCATGCGCATCCAGGAATACCTCAACGGGAGCTGCACCATCGCAAAGGTCTCCGCATTGGAAAGAATCGAGAAATCAGTGGTGACCTGCGCGGCAAACGGGTCATCCTTCAAGATCTACACCACTATCCTGAGGGCGGGCGGTGATTATACCGACTCATTCAAAAGCCTGCCCATCGTGCGCAAAATCGAATCCGATGCGGGATATTTCTACGCCTTTATGTTTATGATCGACGAGGAAGAATCCCTCGTTGCACTCAACGTGCTCTCTTTTGAACACGAGCTCACCGCCAATGACTTCAGTGTTTTGCAGGCGATGTTCTACATGGACGAAGACTCCAGCTCGAAGATTTCAGCGCGGCTCAAGGTCAGCAATAGCGAGGAGAGCTTCTATGTAATCGACCCTCAAGCAGATATCCAGGAGCGCCGCGAAGAACTTGAAAACGATGACCGCGATGCACTCACCGCTTTGGTGCAGGCGCTCGTGATCTCGCATCTCTCGGGCGCGCACGTGGATGTGTTCCAGGGTAACGAGTCCACAGGGTTCCTCTCCTTTGACAGCTATCTCTCGTGGCTCTGGTTTGATTTTTCACGCAAGCTGAGCACCGTCAAAATTGGCTATTGCGAGCAGTGCGGACGCGCCTATTCACTTGCCGGGCATCGTGGCGTCAAACGGCACTACTGCAGCGATCGATGCAAGACCGATGCCAAAAATGAGCGCACGCGCAAGGAGACGGCAAAGATACGCGAGTTGTTTGGAGCGGGCACCAGCGTACGCGACATCGCCAACGAGATAGAACGTCCCGCGGCCTACGTGCGCTCGCAGCTCAATAAATGGACCAAGCTCAAGCACGATCTGGATGAAGACATTGAGTCAAACGGCTTTGACAGCTCCAAGCTACTCAAACGCTGCACCGCCGAGAAGCTCGACCTCAACAACCTCCTCAACGCCAAGCGCAAAAAGCAAGTTCAGGACTATGCCAGACTCAAGCGCCACGTTAAGTAGAAACGCTGTCATTTCTGTTCCATCCGATTGACGGGTGGAAAGTTGCTCATATACGTGTTAGTAATATATATGTTAGTAATACGTATATGAGCGAGGCAGATCATGTTTGTTGGACGTCGGGAAGAGCTTGAATCCCTGGAAACCGCCTATCAAAAGGGTTCCTTTCAGTTTGCTGTAGTCTATGGAAGGCGTCGCGTAGGTAAAACCAGCCTGCTTCACGCCTTTACACAGGGCAAACCCCATGTGATCTTCTTTACTGGGCAGCAAACCGTTGCAAGCGAAAATCTCGCGCTGCTCAGCCGCGAGATACTTGGCGATAGCGCCGCAGGAGCAGCGTTCCCCTCTATCCAGGTTGCACTCGAATCCGTCTTCGAACACGCCAAGACAGAGCGAATCGTTCTGATTATTGACGAGTATCCCTACCTCGCCGAGAGCGATCCGGGCATCTCTTCGTGCCTGCAAACGCTTATCGATCGACATAAAGACACGAGCAAGCTGTTCCTCGTACTCTGCGGGTCGTCCATGAGCTTTATGGAACACCAGGTACTAGGACACCAAAGCCCTCTTTATGGACGCCGCACCATGCAGCTGCGCATTGACCCCTTCACCATCTTCGACGCGGCGCTCATGCTTCCCGATGCACCCATCGAAAGAGTCATCGAGCTGTATTCCGTTGTTGGCGGGATGCCGCTCTATCTATCACAGCTCGATGGCGCGCGTTCCACTCAATGGAACCTTGAGCATGCGCTGCTGCGTCAAGATGCGTTTTTGTATGCCGAACCCCAGAACTATCTGCTGCAAGAGGTCCGCAGCCCGGCTATCTACAATGCCGTCATAACCGCCATTGCCAACGGCTATGTACGCTCCAAAGAGATTGCCGATGTTACCCACCTCGCAACGCCACAGGTCGCGCGACTGCTCGACGCATTGATCGAGCTGCGAATCGTTGAGCGCGTCACGCCTGTTGTAAAGGCAACAAAACGCCAGGTAGTCTATCGGATCTGCGATAACCTGTTTAGGTTTTGGTATCGTTTTGTTCCACAGTACGCAGGAACAATTGAGGAGGGGCTCGGAGCCGCTGTGGCCGCGCGTATCGCCAAGCATGATTTGTCCACCTTTGTGGGCCCTGCATTTGAAGAGGTGTGCCGCCAGTGGTTGATGCGGCAGGTTGTTGAGAGCGAGCTGGATGTGCTGCCCAAGGCAATCGGCTCTTGGTGGGGCACGAACCCGAACACGCGCCGGCAAGAAGAGATTGACGTTGTGCTTGAGGACGCCGATGGGGAGCTCATCGTTGGCGAGTGCAAATGGAGAAACGAGCCCATAGATACCGATGTTCTTGAAACACTCGAGCGGCGCAGCGCGCTGCTGGGTCGGCCGATCAAACAGTATTACTTGTTTAGCAAGAGTGGATTTACCAAAGCGTGTCAAAATAGAGCGGCTCAAGCAAGCAGCGCGAGGCTTGTTGGACTCGAGCAACTACTATAAGAAAGGGGGGGGCTTGGAAACAGTTTTCCAAGCCCCTTTCAGTTTTTATTCGATTCCCACCTTTTTGAGCGTATCTTTGGTGACTTCCGCAACTTGATTGGGATCGACGTGGGATTCCCCCGAAATAGAGCCGTAACCTGAGGTTGAAAAATCAAAGAAGCAGTATGTCCGGTAATTGTGCCCATAGCCAAATTGCTGATATAGGGCATTATAGTCCGTCTCGGAAATGTCCTTGCCCTCCGACGCATAATAGTATTCGTAGCCATTGCCCTCGCTCGGCGCAACTCCCCAGGACTCGTAGTTGCTTACAAGCGAAAAAACATCGCCTTTCTTGCCGTATACCGAAGTATTGTCCCCAGCCAAAGCCTGCCTGCCAGCAAGCAATGCCGTAATCGCATTGCTCATCTCATATGTTCTTTGGCTTACGAGGATGCTGCCGTCATCCGCTTTAATCAGCGGAAGAAACATCGTTCCTCCGTTGCTGTTATCAAGCCAATTTTGACTGTAAAGCCTCTTGACGCCACCATCAGCTGCCGACCAAACCTCTACGGTGTAGGACTTCTGAAGTCCCTCTATATCTCCATTCCAAGCGCTCTTTAATTCGTCATCGCTCATACCGTTCACAACGGTCAAGAGCTCAGACTGGCCATCCTGATCAAAATCAACGAGGTCGACAAGACAAAGCCCCCGCATCGCATAGACAGAATCAGTCACCTCAACAATTCGTGGCTCTCCATAGCACGCGAGATATTCCTGGCACTTTTGCTTGTAAGCGGCATACGCAGCGGTATTGTCCGCAGCGGCGCCTCCATCCTTCTTGTCGCCTTCACCTGTCTTTGTATCGGCCTCGTTGGCCTTAGGCACCTCGAGGGAAACCTCTTTTACGGCATCAGTGGATTTAGAGTTATCGACGACTTTGACGGGAATGCTCCACTCGACTTTTGACTTGGAGTCCCTAACGGTGAGGGTATATTTTCCCGGTTTAACATCGGGAAACTGGCTTACCGTGAAGCCCTCGTCACCCTTAACCTCAGCGTTGGTGCTGTAGCCGTTGTCGCCGTTCAGGGTCACCGAGTACTTCTTAAGCTTCTCGCCCTTTGCGTCGGTCGGGGTGATCTTGGATTCTTGGGCCACCACGATGGCCTTGTCCTGGCCGTAATGGGCAACGTCGCCGCCGGACTTGCCAAAGAACAGCAGGTAGCTAAAGATGGCAACGACTGCCAGGCCAACGACGGTACCAACGATATAGAGCGCCTTGGGCTCCTTTTTCTGTGCTGATGCATTCGCCGCAGGAGCAGGGGCTGGCGCCGCGACGGGCTTGGCGACCGGATTGCTCGGCTTTGGCCGGTCGGCGCGCACGGCTGGAATCGAAGGCGTTGCATTGGACGGTGCGTCGTCTTTAGGCCGGTCGTCTTCCTCGTCCGCTACGGGCTCGCTCTCCACGGGCGACTTTTCCTCCCCCGCCTCGGCACCGGCGGAAGGCTCCTTCTCCGTTTCGTTACTAGCGAAAATCTCTTCCGCAGCCTCATTGATAGCGGAAGGCTCTTCTGCCACTTCGTTGCTGGCAGAGTTCAGCACCGCCTTTGCATCTTCGAGTGCATAGCCACACTCGGTGCAGTATCGCAAATCGCCATCAAGCTCAAATCCACAGTTGGGACAGAACATGTTAGTCCTCCTTATCGGCTTTCACCGTTGTACCGTCCTTGACCTCATCAGGGGTTACTTCGGACCCCACTTGAGACTCATCATCCCAGGACGCAACCAAAATCTCGCAATTGCCGTCCGCAAAAGTACCGAGCTCATAGTCTTCGGTGCGATACACCAGCCCCTTGGATGTCACATACAAGCATGTTGAACCCTTGATTGAATAGTCTGAAGAATTGCTCCGCATGAGCATAGAGTTGTAGTCAGACGGATACTCTCTGCCCACTTCCGTAAGATACGGCCAAACTGCCGAACTCATAGAACTGGCAAGATCCTCGGTATCAATGCCAAACATGTCCTGAGGACTAACAGTATCACCCGTATGCAAATCAAAAATAACACCGGTCACAAACGTGTCGCCATGCGGACCCCATCCCGTCGAATAGCGCTCGTCACGGATACAGAAATAGTTCTCATCCATGTACGTAACCGTCACGTTTCTCGATATGCAGGGAAATTCGCCGTCGGGGTACAACTCAGCATCTGATTGCTCATTATCTGATGCTCGATTCGTTCGCTCCGCATCAATTTGAAGGGGCTCGAGAATCGCCTTGTTAATTTTGTCTGCGACGTCGTCTTTGGTGGAGCTCTTAAGTTGCGGATAGGACCATTCCATGTCAGCCCGCTCGCCCTGATTGAGCATAGGGTCGACCGGAGCAGACACCGTCAATGACTTTGCCTCCAACGTATAGACAACTTCTTCGGCCGCTCTCTCGTCCTTCTTGGGCCTTTCGGTCGCTTGCTCCTGTTGCACGGATTGCTGCTGGAGATTGGGCTCGATGACGTTCTTGTAGAGCATGAAAGCAGCGTAAGCGATGCCTGCCGCGGCGATGAAAGCGGCGATCATGATAGCAAACTGCGGCACCAGGCGGTTACCGACCTGACAGCGTCGCATAAAGAAGTTGTACATCTGGGAGTGACCGCTACTCGCGGTCTTCGAGACCGGCTCGGGGCTCGGTTCCGCTGTGGACTCGGCATTCGCGGATCCTATCGCAGAGTCCGTTTTGGTATCTGTGGGTTCCAATATTACTTCAGCGGACGATGATTCTCGCTCCGACGGCTCGGCCTTGGGCCCCTCCTCGGCCGCAGTCTTGCCCGAGAGCCCGCCCAAGGGCAGACCGCATTCGGTACAGAACCGCGCATCGTCGCTGATTTTGCTACCACATTTGGGGCAAAACATGAGCCTTCTTCTCCGATTCCTTTTAGTCTCACTGAGTCGTGAGTTACTCACGTGCCGTTTGTTTCGTAGTTTAACTATTTCTTAAACAAATCGATGGGTCACTTGAACAGACGCATACCCGCTCAAGCGACTCTATACCGGCTAGCTATCCTTGCTCATGATATGGATGTCAGTGTAAGAAAATCGTTGAACAGGGTTGCTCCCTCGAAGTCCGAACCGATACTGAACTTGAAACCATCTTTATTTACCGAAATGGAGAAATCGCCGCTGATATCCATATCATGCGCGCAGCCAACCACCCCCATTTTTCGGTCCCACCTGTCACGTTATCAGGAGCCCGAAATCGAAGAGATGGTAAAAGCCGCTTGGGGCACATGTGGTTCCATATGCCCCAAGCGGCTATTTCGATTGCTTATGTCACAAAGAAAACTCAGCGACTCTTTTACACACGACTAACGCGCCGCATCAACTGCGACCTTGCCGCTCTCCAGCACGTGGACGCGACCGTCAGCGAGCATTTGCACGACCTCGGGATACAGCACATGCTCAATCGCGTGGATGTGTTCCTCGAGCGTGTCGACATCCCAGCCCTCCTCAACAGCCAGCGCACGCTGGGCGATGATGGGACCGTTGTCGTAGACCTCGTTGGCAAAATGCACGGTCACGCCAGTTACCTTGACGCCGCGCGCAAACGCGTCGTCGATCGCATGGGCACCGGTAAAGCTCGGCAGCAGCGCCGGATGCAAGTTGACCACGCGGTTGGGAAACGCCGCCAGCAGCGGTGTGTGCACCATGCGCATGTAGCCGGCCATGACCACATACTCGCAGCCGCGCTCGAGCAGCTCGTGCGCGATGATCTCGTCGGCGGCAATAGGGTCGGCATAGACATCCTTGGACAGCGTGAGCGTCTGGATGCCCGCGCGCTCAGCGCGCTGCAAACCCTTAGCCGAAGGACGACTCGACACCACAAGCTCAATCGAGGCGTTGAGCTTACCGGCGGCGATCAGATCGATCAGCGCCTGCAGGTTGGTACCCGAACCGCTGATGAGCACACCGATCTTAAGCGGCTCGACCGTATCGGTGCCGGTCGGACGGGTGTAGGGCACAAAGCCCAGGCCCTCACTAGCAGCCATCTGCTCGTTAGCGCTCATCGGAGTACACGACCTTACCGGAGCCCTCGACGCACTCGCCCACGCGGAACGGCTTCTCGCCCAGCGCGACCAGGGCCTCGGTCACCGCAGCCTCGTCCTCGGGAGCAACGATCAGGCACAGGCCAACGCCCATGTTGAAGGTCTTGCATGCCTCGTTGGGGGCGAGCTCGGCCTGGCGCGACACGTAGGTGATGACGGGCGGAACGTCCCAACCCATCTCGGCGCCGTTGCGGGTGACCACGGCGTCAACGTCGTCGGCGAGCGCGCGGTTGAGGTTCTCGGTAATACCGCCGCCGGTGATGTGGGCGATAGCATGCACGTTGACGCCGCCGCGCAGCAGCTCCAGAATCGGCTTGACGTAGATGCGCGTGGGGGCCAGCAGGGCGTCGGCCAGCGATGCGCCGCCGAGCTCCTCGAGCGGACGGCTCAGCTCCTCGGCCTTAGCGGCGGCCTCGGGCGTGCCCGGCTTGATGCCGTCGACGCCAATGACCTTGCGCACGAGCGAGTAGCCGTTGGAATGCACGCCGGTGGAGGGCAGGCCCAGGATTACATCGCCGGGGCGAACGTTCGCGGGGTCGAGCATCTTGGGACGATCGACAACACCCACGGTAAAGCCGGCGAGGTCGTAGTCGGCCGGAGCCATGACGCCCGGGTGTTCGGCCATCTCGCCGCCCACGAGCGCGCAGCCCGCGAGCTTGCAGCCGTCGGCCACGCCCTTGATGATCTTTGCCATGTGCTCGGCCTCAATGTGACCGATGGCAACGTAATCCAGGAAGAACAGCGGCTCGGCGCCCGAAGCCAAAATGTCATTGACGCACATAGCGACCAGGTCCTGGCCCACCGTCTCGTGACGGTCCATGATCTGGGCGAGCACGAGCTTGGTGCCCACGCCGTCGGTGCCGCTGATCAGGATCGGGTCTTCCATATCCTTGAGCGCGGCGGCCGAGAACAGGCCACCAAAGCCACCGATGCCGCCGATAACCTCGGGGCGGTTGGTGTCCTTGACCATCTGCTTAATAGCGTCGACGGCGCGGCCGCCCTCGGCGGTATCGACGCCGGCGTCCTCGTACGTCACATGCTTGCTGTCGCTCATCAGAGCCTTCCTCTCCCACTACCGTGGCGCCGCGCAGGCGCCAAACGGTGCTCATATTTGCGTTCATTTCGGCGCGCACCATAACAGCACGCGCCGTCATATCAACAAAACGGCAGATAAAACCTGCCAAAATAAACCTGTCCCTACATGGCAGGTTTTAGGCCTCGCCGTGCTCCTCTTCCCAGCTGCGGTCGACATATTTCTCGACCACGGCGTCGTCGTCAAAGTGCAGCGGCTTGTCCAGGTTGCGGGGCTTAAAGCCCTCCATGAACTTGTCACGGCCAAAGCTCTCGGGAATCGCCACGGGATAGCGGCCGGTAAAGCACGCGTCGCAGTAGCCGCCCTTGGGCATGACCTTCAGCAGGCCCTCGACCGAAAGGAAGGCCAGCGAATCGGCGCCAATGTACTCGCAGATCTCATCGACCGTCTTGTTGGCACTGATGAGCTGCGACTGCACGTCGGTATCGATACCGTAGAAGCACGGCCAGATGACCTCGGGCGAGTTGATGCGAATGTGAATCTCCTTGGCGCCGGCGTTGCGCAGCATCTTGACGAGCTGCACCATGGTGGTGCCGCGCACGATGGAGTCGTCGATGACGACCAGGCGCTTGCCCTCGATGTTGTCGCGCAGCGGGTTGAGTTTCATACGCACGCCCATGGCGCGCAACTCCTGCGTAGGCTCGATAAACGTACGGCCCACGTAGCGGTTCTTGATAAGGCCCTCACCAAAGGGAATGCCACTCTCGTGCGAATAGCCCTCCGCGGGCGGCAGGCCGGAGTCGGGCACGCCGATGACCAGGTCGGCCTCGACGGGCTCCTCATGTGCCAGCTGACGACCCATGTCATAACGGCAAGCGTAGACGCTCTTGCCGTTCATGATGGAATCGGGGCGAGCGAAGTAGACCTGCTCAAAGATGCAGTTAGCAGGCTCCTCGGCGGCAGGCACGCCCTGCTCGGACACAAGGCCCTCGGCGCTGATGCGCAAAATCTCGCCGGGACGGACGTCGCGGACGTACTCGGCACCCACAATGTCGAGCGCACAAGTCTCGGAGGCGACGACCCAGCCGCCGGCGCGGGTGACATGGGTGGCAACGTCAACCGTCGCGGCGCCGTCCTGCGACGGCAGCTGCGAAACGGATGCGGCATCGGCCTGGTCCAGGCCCTCGTCCACCAGCTTGCCCAACACCAGTGGGCGAATGCCATGCGGATCGCGGAAGGCGTAGAGCGCCTGCTCGTTGATGAGCGTCATGGCATAACCGCCACGCACGAGCTCCATGGTCTTGCGAATGCCCTCGCGCAGGTGGCCCGTACGCTGGGTAAAGTAGCCGATGAGCTTGGTCGCGACCTCGGAATCCGAATTGGAGAGGAACGGCACGCCCAGCTCGATCAGCTGGCGGCGCAGCTCGTCGGTGTTGACGAGGGTGCCGTTGTGCGCGAGCGCGATAATGACGCTATTGATGGTAGAGA
This sequence comes from uncultured Collinsella sp., assembly GCA_900543275.1. Taxonomy (GTDB): domain Bacteria; phylum Actinomycetota; class Coriobacteriia; order Coriobacteriales; family Coriobacteriaceae; genus Collinsella. Next base: position 24,802 of record UQQL01000004.1, read on the forward strand.
GGTGCGGCTGAGAGGCTTCCCAGCTCTTGGCGCCGGCGGTGCCGTAGCGCACATGACCCACGGCCAGCTGACCGGAGAGCGTCGACAAGTCGGCATTGGAGAACACGCGGTCGAGCAGCCCCAGATCCTTGCGGACCATAACCGTACCGCCGTCACCCACGGCGATTCCCGCCGATTCTTGGCCACGGTGCTGCAGTGCACGCAGGCCAAAGTACGTCAGTCGAGCCACGTCGCGATCGGGCGCCCAGACACCAAAAACGCCGCATTCCTCATGCAGCTGGTCGGAGTCCGGATCATACGTCGACATGGCGTTCACCTGTCCCGCGGCACGCTCGGCCGCGCGGATGGTTTCTTGAGACATGGCATCCCCTCAGAGCCTCGTTATTTGGCGTTACCTGCCCTATTATACGCACGGCAAGACAAGCACTCCCGCGCATGAACAGCGCTTTTTAAAAGCCCACCGAGCTTATAATCCGTTTTGCAGCCAAACATTTTATTGGGCAATCGCCTCGGGACCGACGATCCCGCATGCTTCCGTTGCGGCGCGTCTCGCCCGCCGTTAGGGCTTACATTGTTGCAATTGGGACGTTCGTCCTGTCTTTTGGCAGGTCGGCGGCGTATCCTTATAACCTACAACAAAGCGAGAAAGGTTCTGTATGGATCGAAACGAACTCGACCCCAGCGTCCCCAGCGCCACGGAGGTCAAGAAGATCCCGCTCATCATTAAGGTGTACGCCGTCCTGTGCATCCTGTCCGGCGTGGGAACGCTCCCGTCAGTCGGCGCCTTTATGTGGCAGGTCATCACCGCGCTCATCAACGGCAACGCCGCCGCCAAGCTCGGCGACAACACACTCGTCGCGGTCGGCCTTATCGTCGCCGGCATCATGCTCTCTGCGGCAAGTGCCGTCATCCTAATCATCTTTGGCCTGGACCTTATCAAAAACCAGCGCCGCAACGCCGCCCGCCTGTCCTACATCCTTATTGCATTCACCGTCGTCGAGCTTTTGGTCGACGTGATGCTCCAGGGCATCGGGCCCTTCCTGCTGCGTCCCGCGATCCAGCTCGGCATCCTCGTTGCACTTTCAGCAACCGTCGACCCCACGCTGCGCCAGGAGCGCGAACTGCAGCGTCGCCTGCAGGAGATGCTCGACCGTGACGCCGCGGCGGAGGGCATGCTCGGCCGCGATGAAACCGGCGAGGGCTACATCAAGCTCAACTACTTCAACCTGTTCTGGGTATTCTTCGTCTGCTGCGTGCTCGGCCTGATCGCCGAGGACATCTGGCATATGACAGTCGACGACCCGGGCGTCTACCAGAACCGCGCCGGCATGCTGTTTGGTCCCTTCAGCCCCATCTATGGCTTTGGCGCCGTACTCATGACCATGGTGCTCAACCGCTTCTATAAAAAGAACCCCATCATCATTTTCCTGGTAAGCGCTGTGCTCGGCGCGAGCTTTGAGGTGTTCGTGGGCTGGTTTATGCAGACCTCATTTGGCGTGGTCTCGTGGAGCTACTCGCACATGAAGTTGTTCGGCATGCCCGACCCACTCGCCGTCCTTACGGGCGGACGCACCTGCACGGGCTTTGCCTGCCTGTGGGGCCTGGGTGGCCTTATCTGGATCAAGCTGCTGTTGCCGAGGCTGCTCAAGCTCATCAACATGATTCCGTGGAAGAGTCGCTACTCGGCTACCGTCATCTTTACCGTCATTATGCTGGTCGACGGCGTCATGACGCTGCAGTCGCTCGACTACTGGTACCAGCGCGTCAACGGCACGGAGCCGGATATTCCCGTCGCGCAGTTCTACGGCAAGTATTTCGATAACGACTACATGGAGAACCGCTTCCAGAGCATGACCATGAGCCCCAAGGATGCGACGCGCGTGTAGCGCTCACCGCGCCCAAAACGCAAAATGCCCGCCGGTATCACACGTACCGGTGGGCATTTTTATAAACGATCCTTCTATCGACGCAAGCCTCTACGCCTCGCGCTCGACCTCACTCACGCATTCGTTCTTAATGGTGCCAACGAGCGCCTGCAGCGCATCGACCACGTGCGGGCGAATGTCCCCGCCGATGAGCACGAGCATGATGTCGTCACCTACGGCAAGCTCGCCGCTTGCCAGCCACACACGCACATAGCCGATACCCGGCATCGCACGCGTCGCCTCGATAGCAGCCTGCACCTTCTGAGCATCGAAGCCGAACACCATGCCGCCCACCTTATGCCCAGGCGCCACGCCATCGGTCTCGACTCCGCGCACCTCAGCCTTGGGCGTCGCGCGCACCACACCGTTATGCGTCAGATACATCCCACAGCCTGCCGCCGAAGCATCGGCCTTGGCCTCGCGCAGCCAAGCATCAATCGAAGGCATCAATTTGCCACTCTCGAGCATCATTTCTCCCTTACCGTCGTCGAGTAGCCAATTTGGGACGGGGCCTTTTTAGCTACTCTCGAACAACTTATTCCTCGACCGGCGTGAGCACCATGACGGCGCGTGTGTTGCTCAGCGACAGCGAACGACAGGTCACAAGCGTTACAACCTTAGTTGCCGAAGCGGCACGATCGGTGGCATCACTCGCCACGGCAGAAGCGCCGTCGAGCATCTCGGACAGGTAGTTCTTGAGTCCGTCGTCGCCCTCAAAATTGGTCGTGCGCGCCTTGGCATACGTGTCCTCGACCACCTTGGTCGCCAGCGGACGCAACTTATACGTCGCAACGCGCGTGATGTAGTACACATATTCAATGCTATCGAACGTTGCCTGGTCAGTCGTATCCGAAATCACGTTGAACATCGACCCATCGTTCATATGGTGGCCGTAGATCGTGGTCTGCTGGTCGACCATTCCCGGCGCGGTGTCATCGCTATCCAAGAAGATGGCACCCGAGGCGTTAGACGTGCCATCGAACAGCGTGTTGAGGTATTTGGAGTTGTTGTTGGTCTGCACCACGGGATAGTTGATGTTGGTTCCCGGCACGTAAATCCAACCCACAATCTCGGGGTTCGTCTGAGCAAGCGCATCAAAGTCGATAATCGGCACGCCGCTGGCGTCCTTATCGCTTACATATTGCTTCTCGATTTTCTGATACGAATCGCTCGCCTGCTTATAGCCAATCTGGGCATTAATAAAAATAGCGGCGGCGGCGACAATCAGGCCGATGCCCACGATGATGAGCAAGATGGGAATGATGGATCGGCGTTTCTTACGCGGCTGCTCGGCATAGTTGGACGGCGCGTCACTCAGCTGCCTCGTCGTCTGAGCCTGCTTCTTTGCCGTGCCATATGATGAAGGGCGATACGCAGCCGGCGTATCCTGGCGGCGATGGGACGTCGGCGTTACGGAACGCGGCGCGCGCGGCTGCTGAGGAGAGGATGTCCGACCTTGCTGCGCCGCATGGGCAGTACCCGGCTTCGACGGATCGGGAATCTGGGAAGCCTTGAATCGTTTTCCCTGATAGTCGGACATGGCTCTCCTTATACTGCGGTGAAACGGCGGAACGCCTAGGCGTCGGCCATCTCCTGCTTCATCTTCTCGATAACCCTGCGGTACTCGGGGTCGCAAGCACCCAGAATCTGAGTGGCATAGATGGCGGCATTCTTGGCGCCGTTGATGGCAACGCAGGCCACGGGCACGCCCGAAGGCATCTGCACCATCGACAGCAGCGAATCCATACCGCCCAGGTCACTCGTCTTCATAGGTACGCCGATAACCGGCAGCGGTGTAAAGGCGGCCACGACACCACCCAGGTGAGCGGCCTTGCCGGCGGCGGCGATAATCACTTTGATACCGCGATCGGCGGCAGTCGAAGCCCACTCGTGGACCTTCGCCGGTGTGCGGTGTGCGCTCGCAATGACAAGCTCATAGGGCACGCCCAGCGCCTCGAGCTCGGCGGTGCAACCTTCCATAACGCCCAGATCGGACTTGGAACCCATGATGATCCCGACAACCGGCTTTTGATCTGCCATAAACAAAGACCTCCTGTTGAGAGCGGTGACGCGGCGGATCCGCGACCCTTAACTACTGAGAGTAGTATAGCTGCCGATGCTGATGTGTTCGGCGGGAGACGGAACGCTTTGCGAGATTAAGGCCGAAGGGTCGGAGCTTTCCGCCCACATTCAAAAAGCGTGCCCACCGTCCTTGGGTGGGACGGCGGGCACGCTTGCTTAGCTGTTGCTGGGGCTACTTAGCCTTGCTGCGACGATGGAAGAAAGCGCCGATCGCGGCGATGATGGCGCCAAGACCACCGACGGTCGCGACGGTCGCCGCCGTCTGGTCTCCGGTATTGGGAATCGCCGAACCGTTCTTCTTGCTGCCCTGGGCCTTGTCGCCTGCGGGCTTGCCCGCCTGGTTGCCGCCGTTCGAGCCATTGCCGGAACCCTGGTTGCCCGAGCCGCCCTGATTGCCGGAATCGGCATCCTTGAGGCTCTCAATAGCCAGCTTGAGCTGGTCATAGGCCGCCTGGAGCTGGGTGTCGGAAGCATTCTCATCACCCAAAACGTCCTCGGCGTAGGTAATGGCATCCGTCAGGGCCTTGACAGACTCGGCCGTCTTGCCCCTGGCGTCAGTCTCCTTCGCCTGCTTGACCAGGGCCTTGAGCTGCTTCTTAGTCGGATTCTCGACCGGGGCCACCGGGGTCTTCTCGAGCGCGCCGCGGGCGCTCTCGAGCGCCCTGAGCGCCTGGTCGACCTCGTCCTGCGTGGCGTTCTCGTCGCTCAAGATGGCGCGGGCGCTCGCCAGGGCGTTCTCGAGCGCCGTCCAGGAGGCCTCGGTGTAGTCACCGGCCTTGAGGTCGCCGGCAGCAACCTCGGCATCAACCTTTTCGATCGCGGTAGCGAGATCATCCTTCGCCACCGGATCGGGAACGGCCGTACCGTAGAACTTGAGCTCCGCCACGCTGCAGTAGGCATCGACGTCGCCACCGCCGGCGTGAATCACCTTGACGGTCACGTAGCGACCGCGCGCGGCGCCAAAGCTCATCTGTTTCCAGTCGCCACGGTCGGTGAGTACGTGGCCGTCGTTGTCGAAGGCAAACGTACCCATCGACACGGCGGTGCCCATCTCATAACCGTCGGCAGTGTCGGAGACCAGTATCTCGGCCTCGAAGATATCGCCGTTAGTGCCGCCGTCCTGGCGCGGCAGGAATGTAACGTCGGTGAGATCGTAGTCGCGGCCCAGGTCGACACTCAGATACTGGGGCATACCGGTCCCATGGGCCCAGTCGCTGTGCCAAAGCGTCCGCTCGTCGCCGTCGAGAGCGTTGACGGCGTTGCTGCCCTCGTAGTCGGCCTCACTCGAGAAGCCGGCCACCTTGACGTTCTTGCGGTTCTCGGGCGTGTTGATAAGAATCTTCTCATCGACAGGGCGCATCTTGAGGCCGTCGATTGCCTTCTCGATCTTGGCTGTGGCGTCTGCGACATCCTTCTTGCTATAGCTGCCTTGGCCGCCGTCGAGGAGCTTCTGAGCCGCCTCGACCGCAGCGGTGAGAGCCTTATAGGAATCCTTAGTGTAGACGGACTCGCTGTAGCCCGCGGCCTTGGAAAGCGCTGCCACGAGCGCAGAGGTATCGACACCAGCCTTGACCTCGACCTCATAGGATGCGGTCTTGGAGGGGTCGAGTACCGACGCCACCGTGATCTTTGCCTTGCCGGCCTTGTTGGCACGCAGGTAGTAGCTCACGCTATCGCCAGCCTGAACAGCGGAGACGCTTACCACAGAGGGGTCGGAGCTCTCGACCGTCACATAGGGGTAGCCGGCGCTCTCAGGCGTGGCCTTGGCGTCGACGAGCGTAACGTCGCCTTCAAAGAACTCGGTCTGGTTCTTGCCTAGCTCGACACCCTCGATGGCCTCGACACCCTGCGTGTAGTTGAAGTTGACCTCACGCAGTGTGAGCATCTGGTCACCCGATGCCTCAAGCGGCGTGACCTCGACCTTGGTCGCCTTCTTGCCCTTGTTCTCGGCAGAGAGGCCAAAGGCGTAGCGAGCCCGGAAGGAATCGTACTCCCCGCCCGCGAACTCTTGGGTCGAGCCATCCTCGAACGTCACGACAGCCTTGATCTTCTGCACGGTTCCGTTGCCACCGTTGCGGTTAACGACCTCGACACTATCGAGTTTCGACGGCGTCTTAAATGCGAATGTCATCGTGGTGGGAAGCTTCACGTAACTCGGAAGCTTACCCTCGCTGTCCCAGTTGCCGCTCCAGTTCCATAGGAACTCAAAGCCGTTGTCGCCCTCGTTATTATCGAACAGCGCGTTATAGCTCTTCTGCTGGATAAGTTTCTCGACGTTGGTCCCGTCGTCGGTCGTGAGCTCATCGTTGGTCATCGTGATGTTGAAGGCATCCTGACCGTACTCGGCGACCGTTGGCTGAGGAACATCCGGCATCGTCACCGTGCCGTCGCTCGCAAACTCAAGCGCGTCGCATGCCGGACCGATGAGCCAAGATGTCGAGGGCAGTTCGACCTTGCCGGCGGTCTTGGCCTTGAGCTTGAAACTCGCCACCGCGCCGGTACCGTTGTAGAGCTTGCCATCGCCGCGGTTGGCAAAGGCGAGATTGATAGTCTGCGTTCTGTCCGCGAACTGGACCTTCTCGCGAGACAGGTTCTCCATGCCGGCAGTCGAGCCGTCCTGCGCGATGCTCTCGGACACAAACTCGAACTGGTCGCTCTTGAAGTTGACGAGAGCGCCCAGGGCGTTGACGTTCTTAGCGTCGGCCGCATAGACATCAACGGTGATCTCATCACCGGCCTCGACCTCGGTCTTGCTCGGAATCACCGCGAGCGAACCTGCGACCTTGCCCTTTTGTTTAGTGCCGCCGTCAAGACCCGCCATGGTGAACGAGTAATCGTACACGTCGTAAACGCCGTTATCGTTGAGGTCGGCGAAGTGGTCGCGGATCTGCGAACCGAACGTCGGGGTATCGGGCTCGCGATTCTCGAGGCCCAGATAGTTCTTCATGTTGGAGTAGTCTCCGTCGGAGATCGTGGCCTTGTTGAGGTTGGAGCCCACGGCGAAGCCATCCGTGCCGTCGGTCTTGTAGATGGCAATCTCGGACGCGGAGAAGAAATTGCCGACCGAGGCGAGCGGTGTCATGCGCACGTAACGGGCGGCCACGGTGCCGTCAAACGCTACCGTCTTACAATCAGCGGAACGTGCCCAATCGACCTCCTGGCTCGTCCAGTGGACGCCATCGAGACTCGTCTCAACACGCATCTTGGTCACAGTGCCGTTGCCGGCGTCATCGCGCGGATAGTACTCGAGCTTATCGAGCTTGTAAGCGCGTCCATAGTCAACGGTAAGCGCCTTGCCTAGATCGTTGCCACCGGAGTGGAAACCGCCGTCGCCCGACTGGAACTCATGGTCGAAGGCGAGCTCGGCCTTATGGCTGCCGTAAAGTGAGCCCTCCCAGGTGATTTCCTCGGCGTCGGGGACGTTCCGCCACGGATCGAGTGCGGAGTTCGCCTCGAGCACATCGCTCCAGGCGGAGTAACCTTCGGCGCTGCGCGAACGAATCTGGTAGGTGTGCTTGCTATTGTAGGCGAGGTCGGTGTGCGTGAACTCGGCCGCATCACCCACGGCAAACACAGTGCCGTCGACCTTAAGGTCGTAGGAGGTAGCACCATCGACCTTTCCCCAGGTGAGCTTGATGCTCGTTGGGGTCGTGGCGTCCTCGGGGGCAGCAAGGTTCGTGGGTGCGGAGAGGTTCTCGTTGAGGCGATCGGCTGTGAGCGTGGCATCGGCGTTCACGAAACCGCCCAGCTCAAGCGTCTGCGCCGCTGCAGCAACATCGGTCTTCGCGAACTTGACGTAGACCTTGGGGTTCGTGGTGATCTTGGTGTTGTTGAAGCTCTCGCCCTGCTCGGCCTCGGTGCCGTCCGCATCGCTGCCGTAGTGGTTGAGGTTGGGGGTCTCGCTGTAGAAGTAGACCGCCTGGCCGGCCTCGGGGGTCGCGGCGTCAAAGGTCTCCTGCGAGTCGACCTCAACCACGTTGAGTGCGGATCCGCCGTTCTTGGCGACAACGCTCGTGGGCTTGGCGGACACATTGGCCACGAAGGTCGTGGTGCGGTTGGAGTCGTAGCCGTTGTAGCCGCCCTGCGAGGCCTCGGCGGTAAAGGTCGCGGTGCCGCCTGCGGCCTTGGAGCTGTAGACGGTGCTCACATGCTCACCGTAGGAGATATTGTCGATCGTGCCGTAGGAATCGTCCTCAGTCGTGTTGTTCTCGATGGAGGAGCCGTCGTCCTCGTACTGCGTAAAGGTGCCGTCGCCCTCGGTGGCGAAGAACTCGACGATACGCTGGCTGCGGTCGGTACCCTTGGTGTTGGTGTCGCTCACGGCCTCGGGGTTGTTGTTCTCGGCGTACATCGGCACGATAGCGTTGGCCTTCACAAACAGCGGCAGCTTCCAAAGCGGAGCCTCGTAGTTGTTGAGAACCTGGCCGCCGCGATACTGCTTACCCGAGAAGTAATCGATCCAGATGGTGGGATTCTCGTCGGTGCCGTAGTTGGGGAGGTAAATCCCATTGCGAATGTCGTTGCCGTTCTCGTCTGCCTGGGTATCCTGATACACCGGTGCCACTAGGAAGTTCTCACCGAACATATACTGGTACTGCGTCGAAGTGCTTGCGGCGTACTCGGAGTTGTCGGAAAGCAGCATGGCGCGGATCATGGGCAGGCCGGCATCGCCGTTACCCGTGTCGATGTTGGCCGCCGAGGCCGCGCTCGTGTAGATATAGGGCATGAGCTGCGCCTTGAGCTTGAGGTAGAAGCGCGAGATGCCTGTGTAGGGATCGCCATGCGTCATGGGCGATTTACGGTAGGTGCCCCAACCGTCCATGTCAAGCATAGAGGGCGTGAACGTCTTCCACTGGTAGTCACGCGCAGAGATGATGGGGTCGCCGCCAAAGATGCCATCCATGTCGGAGCCGATGTTGGGGTTGCCCGAAAGACTCTGACCGATATACGTGGGGATATGGAAGCGAATGTACTCCCAGTTACCGCCATACTGGTCGCCGGTCCAAATGCCACCAAAGCGCTGCGTGCCGGCCCAACCATCGAGCGTGATGATGTTGGGGCGCTTGTTAGCGCCGGTCGTCACCGTGTCATAAGCTGTCTTGATGCCATTAAGACCAAAGGAGTAGCCAGATCCAACCCAGGCAACGTCGGTCTTAAGGGTAGTGATGCCTCCCGTCTTGACCTCGGCGTCGAAGTCGCGAAGCAGATGCCACGGGGTCTCAGGGTTGCTGTCGGGCTCAAGGTTGGACTGGGTCCACAAGCCCGTGCTCACACCCTTGGAGTTGGCATACTCGGTGAACTTCTTAAGGTTGTCGACATTGGCACGCACAGCGTTAAGACGGTCGGCCGAGCTCGCTCCGTCGGAGTTGACGCCGCCGGTCTTGTAGTAACCGTTCTGGCCATAGCCGGCGCCGTAACCGTCGTTCGGCAGGAACCAGCCGAGCGGCATGTCGTTGTCCTCGTAGTCATCGATAACCTGACGAGCAGAGAACTGGCGGTCGAAATCGGTCGCTTTCATGTTCTCGGTATCAACCGTAGGGCCCTCACCGTTGAGCGTCTCGGCCGCAAGCGTGCCGTCGAGCTTGTAGCCCGTCGACATGCCAGACTCGTACTTAACGTCGCCCTTCTCGCTCGAGGACTTGCTGCCCTTGGTCTCCCACTTCTTTTGACCCGAGGTCGTTGACCAGCCATCACGGTTATAGGCATTAAGATGACCAAGGTAGAACCCGTACTCGGGCAGCAGTACCGGGTTACCGGTCACCTTGTAGTAGTCCTGCAGCATCTCGGTTGCCACGTTCGAAGCGCCCTCGTTGGTCGCCACGAAGTAGTAGGCATCAAACTCATTCTCGCTGTGCAAAGTCGTGACCGTCGATGAGTCCGTGGAACCGAAGTCGTAGGAACCCTCTGCAAACGTGTTTCGGAGTACGCCGTAGCCGTCACTCGTCCAATAAAACGGGTTGGGCGAGGCAACGCCGCCATCGGTCCAGTTGTTCGTGTTGGAGATGGCGATGGTCTGGTTGGTATGCAGGAAGCGTCCGTTCTGGGTGCCGCCGCCAAAGAAGTTCTCGGACTTCTCCTTGGCGAGCGTCTGGACGGTACCCTTCTTATCAAGGTCGAGGGACGCGGACTCGGAAACCACGACACGGTCGCCTGACTTGATACTCATCTTGCCAGTCGCCTTGTCCAGGATCACGGTCGCCTTTCCGCCGGTGATCTCGATAGTGTCGCCCTTGTCGGCAACCGTCGCACTCGGCTTGCTGTAGGTGTCCGAGGTATCGGGCTGAGCCTGGATCTTAGCCGTGTGGGACTTACTACGCGGCGTGGCGTACTCGGAAAACTCACCCTTGGGGTCGACGTTATAACGGAAAATACCGTCCTCGAGGAACGTAATACGGCCCTTGATGCCGTCAGCGAAATCGATGTCGACGACATTCGAGGCAGACTGGGACACGGTCGCCGAGTCGACGCCCTTGAGTGGCGTGGCAATCGCCTGCTGGGGATTGGCAAACACGAGCGTCGCTGCAGTGGCAACGAGGACCGCGCTTCCCTTCACCCACCGTTTCGTAAAAATGGAATTCCTGCGCATCTGGTCTCCTTTCTTCCGACATGCTGAGGTGCCGAGGACGCCCCCCCCCGGCAGCATGGGAAAACGTATCAAACGGAGATGTTCGGTACATTCCGCACAATGGGGGCCACCCGTTACCAAGGGGCCAACTGGTAGTAACCAGATAGCCACCTACTAGGTCATATCAACATATGGGAGCACTTGCGCACCCAAGTTCGGAATTCTCCCAGCGGCAGCAAAATAAGCGTCAACGGCAAGGTGGGCTTAATAAGCCATACCAATTGGTTCTTCAGTCAAATACCAATCTAGCAAAAATGTACTGTTTGTCTGGTATTACACAGACCATACCTTTCCCTCGGGAACTGGGCTTCGCGAAGTTTCCCGAGGGAAAGGCTCAGCCGCCATCCTGCAACCTACCGGGGATTGCCATGACGTACGTTGGCTGATTTGGTTTGGAATGAGATGTTGACGGTGGCTGATGGGCACAACTGTCCCGGGTGCATTTCAAGATGCACCTAAATGTCTGTCTTTATCCTTATAGATTGTCCAGGTAGTCGTCGGCATCATAGGTAAGGCTGTAAGCTTTATTCAGGATGCGCACGAGCTCCTGGGCATCGTGCTCGCCGAGCGCCGAGAGTTGTTTCGAGAGCGATGCCACACTCTCGGCATTTTTTTTCGCCGCGAAATCACGGCCTTCCTCGGTAATGCTCACCAGCACACGCCGACGATCGTTTGGATCAGTCCTGCGCTGAACGTAACCCTTACTCTCGAGTGAATCCAAGATATGCGACATGCGCGCACGGGAGAATTTCAGCTTCTTGGCAATCTCGGAGGGAATGACATCACCGTCAATACCCGATAGATACTGTAAAACCGGTGCCTCGCCCACACTGGCGCCGCCGGCAGCACTCAAGGATCCCTTGGCAAGGGAACGTGAGTACACAATCAGTTTTCGAGCGACGTCATCGTAATCCACTGGGGATATTGTCCTTTGCAACTCTAGAAGGGCCATAAAACCGTCATTTGCCGTACATTAGTTAACATTCGCAACAATTATTTATGATACCCCAACGCGGAAGTCTATTGCTCGTCCTTCTTGCGTCGCATAAGCTCCTCAACGTCGACACCAGCGGCCTCGAGCATGCGCTCGACATTCTTTTTGGCGTTGGTCGTGCCGACCTTAAGCACGATCGAAAGCGGAGTGCCCACCACCAGGCACACGATGCCCACGGGGACACCCCAGCCGGGGCCGCCCTGCATACCCCACATCCCCATCAAAAAGCCAATCGCCACGAGCGAATAGCCCAGGCGCAGCCAAACATTGAGCCGCTGAATAGCATCGGTCTGCATCTTTGCCTCGCGAATCAAGTCGTCGCGCGAAAGGTCGTGTCCATGTTTCTCGTGCATATGGTCCTCCTCGTGCAAAGTGTGCATCATGCGCAAGTGCATCGTTTGTCGAATACGTCATCTTTCAAGAGCAATATAGCGGGTGTCGTGTAGGCGATGGAGGTCGCTGGCCATATTGCCCTTGAAGGGCGGCGCAAAATCAGAAGGCCGTGCGGTTGAGGCCGCACGGCCTTACAGGGGGCCAGGGGATGATGACTAGTAGCTCAGTGCCGGGTCGAAGAAGCCAATGAGAACGCCCACAAATGCGATCACAACGAGGATCAGCATCATAACGATGGGGTTGACCTTCTTCTTGGTCATCATGTACCAGCAGAAGATGATGAAGATCATCGGCAGCAGGTGCGGATAGATGCCATCGAGCGTGTCCTGGAACTTACCGCCACCGGGCAGCACCAGGTTGGGGCTGCAGGTGATGGAGACCCAGGTAGCACCGACTGCACCGATGACCATGGTACCGACCATCACGATGGAATCACGCAGAGCCTTGGCCTTGGGGCCGACGAGGGCCTCGACCGCCTTGCCGCCGAGCTCATAGCCCTGGTTGTAGGCAAAGCGCATGCCAAGGAACATGAGCAGGTTCCACACGACAATATAGAAGATGGCGCCGAGCGGGGAGCCGCCGGTCGAGAGACCGAGGGCAATACCGAGCAGGATCGGGATCAGGGTACCGACGATCAGCGAGTCGCCAAGGCCGGCGAGCGGGCCCATGAGGCCGGCGCGGATGCCGTTGATGGCGTCGTCGTCGATGGCCTCGCCGTTTGCGCGAGCCTCCTCGAGGCCGGCGGTGACGCCGACAATCATGGTGCCGATCTGCGGCTCGGTGTTGAAGAACGCGGAGTAGGTCTGGAGGGCCTGCTTCTGCTCCTCGGGCGTGTCGTAGAGCTCCTCGACAATCGGAAGCATGGCGCACAGGTAACCGAAGGTCTGCATGTGCTCCTGCGAGAAGCAGGTCAGGTTGCCATAGGACCAGTTACGGAACGACTTGGCAAGCGTTTTCTTAGAGAGCTTTTTCTTCTCTGCCATTAGATGTCCTCCTCTTCCTCATCATCTGAGCCCGAGGCGATAGCTGCCTTGGGAGCGTTTGCGAGGTCGATCTCGAGCGAAGCGATCTCATAGTTGATCAGGGCGAAGAAGCAGCCGATGCCGGCAGCGGCGATCAGGTTGCAGCCCATAACAGCGGACAGGGTGAAGCCGAAGAAGAACGTCAGGAAGTCCGTGGGCTTAGAGATGACCTGCTTGAGCAGGATGGCGATACCGACGGTAGGCAGCAGCGAGCCGACGGTAAACAGCGTCTTCATCGCGATGCCGTCCATGGGCATGTAGGTCTTCATGAGGTCGACCATGGCGGTGCCGCCCATGGTGATGATGAACGTCGGGAGGAACGAGCAGACGATGTGACCGATCCAAGGCAGAACGTTGTTGACCAGGTAGAGCTTGTGGAGATCGCCCTTCTCGAGCCACTTCCAGCCCATGCCCTGCCACACCAGGTTGATGGTGGCGGTGCCATAGAAGAGCACAGTGCCGAGCGTGCCGACGGCGGCACCGAGGGATGCGGCCATGCCGGCAGCCTCAGCGGAGGCGGGATCGATGCCCGAGTTCTTGATGGCGAGGATCGCCAGCGGGATGCCGATATAGGACACGGCGCGGACGTCGGCGGAGACGGTTCCGCCGGGGGTCACGAGAGCGATGTAGACAACCTGGATGGCAGCGCCGACGAGGATACCCGTCTGCATATCGCCCATGATGATGCCGACGATGAGGCCGGCGACCAGAGGACGACCCAGAGTGTAGTTGCCGATCGTCGTGCCGCCCATGCCAGGCAGTGATGCCAGGCAGGCGAACAGGCCGAACAGCGCGGCTTGGAATGCATTGATTGCCATGCTTTCCCCTTTCTTTATTCCTCAGCCCCTTTCACCAAGGGCTGTAGATACCAAAATGCGGCTGGCACCTAACTAGAAGCCAAACTGACCGCGGAACTTGGGCCACTCACCGATGGACTTCTCCTTGATAAGGGCGAACTCGACCGTGTAACCGGCGTTGGTGAGATCCTCGAGCGCCTGGGCCTCTTCCTGCGTGATCGACTGGTTGTTGCCAAGCTTGGTGGTGCCGGGACGATCGTTGCAGGGACCGACGATGATGCGGTCCATGCCGGGCTTAAAGCCAAAATCGACGAGAAGTTCCTTCATGTCGAGCGGGTTCTTGGTGATCAGGAAGTACTTGGTGTCGGACTTGAGAACCTTCTCGGAGACCTCCTTGAAGTGCTCCTTGGTCCACACGAACGTCTTCTTGCCCGAGGCACTCTTGTAGGCCTCCTTGAGCACGGGGTTGGACGCTGCAGCGTCGTTGACGGCGATAAGACCGTCGCAGGGATACTCGAGGGCCCAACGGGTAACGGTCTGTCCATGGATCATACGGTCATCAATACGGATGAACGAAATCATGCGTTCTCCCTTTCTTTATCACCGGGGGTCTTTCCTCTTAACCCCCGCTCCATCACGAAAATTTGGGCGGATGCGCTGCCTAGATGTCGTCGTCCTCGTCGTCGGCGTCATCGGTCGGGACAACGAGCTCGGACATACCGTTCTTGCCCTCCTGCAGCATCATCTGCTTGAGGGAATCCAGGTCCATGGTGGCAAGCCCCATCATGGCGGTCATAGCCATGGGCAGATTCATACCGCCGAAGGCAATGGTGTGGGCGAGCAAACCCTTCTCGGCCAGCGTGTTCATGGCATTGGTGAGCGGCGATCCGCCCAGGATGTCACCAAGCAGGACAACCTCGTCATCGGCGGTAACGGGAGCGAGCATCGCCTTGACGTTCTCGACATACTCGTCAGCGCCCATGCCGTCCACGAGACTCGTCGACAAGATGTTCGGGGCGTCATTGCCGAGCATCTTGAGGACACTGTGCAGTCCGGGAGCGAGCGTTCCGTGACTGACCATTACCAGATACCGCATGCGGTCTCCTCTCGACCTGCCGTGTGTCGCACGGCTTTGCTTTTTGCTGAGATTATTGTTGCGCCGGGGCATGTTCGGTACAAGAAAATAGTTGCGAACGGCACCTATTCATCGGTTAACGGTAGCAACTATTTTTGTGCCTAAATTATTTTTTCTTCTAATTATTTTTAAAATAGCAGGTAGATTGCCTGATAAATGTTTTATGTTCCTTATGCACCATACATACCAGCAAGAATCGGGCCTGGCATCTCCGGTTTGCCCCGCAGTGTCAGACCATGTCACGTACGCCCACGACATGGAGGTACCCCATGGATATGATCTCGTTTCTCGCCTCCGAACCCTTCGACCGCAGCGGTGATACGCCGCTCTATGTCCAACTTAAACATCGAATCGCCCTGCTTATCGCCAGCCAGGCGTTCGACACCAAGACGCCGCTGCCACGCGAGCTCGAAATCTGTGCGCGGCTGGAGTTATCGCGCGCGACTGTGCGCCGTTGCTTTCAGGATCTCGTCATCGAGGGGCGCGTGGTGCGCAAGCGCGGCCAGGGCACGTTCATCAAGCCCCAAACCTCAGCACCCGGCATCGACCTGGCCCTGAATTTCAGCGCGCGGATGCGCGAAGCGGGACGGGTTCCGAGCTCGCAGATTCTCGCCTTTTCAAGCATACCGGCCGTCCGCGGCATCGCCTCTGGGCTCAAAGTGCCCGAAGGGACACCCGTCTGGGAGATTCGCCGCCTGCGTCTCGCCAACGACAAACCCATGGAGCTCAACTACGTCTATATCCCCGTGTCACTTTGCCCCGAGCTCACACGCAAAGACGTGGATGGCTCGCTCTACGCCTACATCGCGGAAAAGACCGGCATCCTGCCCGCAAGCGTCGATGCCGTCTACGAGACGGTCAACCTCGACAAGCATGAGGCGCGTCTTTTGGGACAGAACACCGGTAAGGCGGCGATGCGCATCGTGCGTTCGACCTACGACAAGACGGGAACCCCGTTCGAGGTAGGCGTGCTCATCAGCTGCGACGGTCAGGCAAAGCTGCACGTGCACATCGCCGCCGACAAAACAACCTTCACCGCCACAGCCCAATAAATCCAAAACGTGGGCGCCGTCGTTCAAACGAACGACGGCGCCCACACTCATTTTCTATTCAGCCCTAGTCATCGCACAAAGCCCCTTCGGCAGCACACGGTGCAACCGAGTCACCGTAGGCCGGGGCGGGAGGCGGTCCTTTCTCTCGGAAAACTTCGCGAAGCCCAGTTTCCGAGAGAAAGTGTCCGGCTGCCGCCCCGGCCGACCAGGTCACATTACACCGTGTGCTGCGGCAGGTCCTGCAGGGCGATGACGTCCATGCCCATGTCGTTGGCGCTGCCGTGACCCTGCTGGTCCTCACGCACCGCCTCGATGGCACTCACGTACGTGTTGGCGGCAGACATCGCGGTCACGCAGGTCACACCGCGTCGCACTGCCTCGGTGCGCAGCAGATAGCCGTCGCCGCGCGAGCCCGGACCGTACGGCGTGTTGATGATCACCGCGATCTTGCCATCGGCGATGAGGTCGCCGATGTTGGGGCGCTCGCCGTCGTGCGGGCCGCTTATCTTCTCCACGATCTCGCACGTCACGTTGCCTCCACGCAGCACGCGCGCCGTACCCTCGGTAGAGCAGATGTCAAAGCCCAGATAGCGCAGGATACGGGCGACCGAAAGGATATGGCGCTTGTCGCGGTCGCACACGCTAATGAACACCTTGCCGCAACTCGGGTCGGGCAGCTTGTAGTCGATCGCCAGCTGCGTCTTGGCGTATGCCTCGGGATAGCTCTTGGCGATGCCCATGACCTCGCCCGTCGACTTCATCTCGGGCCCCAGGATGACGTCGGCGCCCGGGAAACGACCCCAGGGCATAACGGCTTCCTTCATGCAGAACCAGTCCAGCTGACGTTCGTCGCTCGGCAGGCCCAAGCTCGCGATGGAATCGCCTGCCATGATGCGCGCCGCGCACTTGGCCAGCGGCACACCGGTGGCCTTGGAGATAAACGGCACGGTACGGCTGGCGCGCGGGTTGGCCTCGATCACGTAGACGGTCTCGCCCTTGATGGCATATTGCACGTTGACCAGACCGCGGACTCCCAGCGCCATCGCGATGCGGCGCGTGGTCTCGCGGAGCTTCGCCTGCAGGCTCTCGCTAAAGCTGAACGGCGGGATGCAGGTCGCGGAGTCGCCGGAGTGAATACCGGCTTCCTCGATATGCTCCAGAATGCCGCCGATGTAGACCTCTTCGCCATCGCATAGGGCATCGACATCGGACTCGATCGCACCCTCCAGGAAGCGGTCCAGATACACCGGGTAGTCGGGGCTAATGCGCGCGGCCTCGGCCATGTAATCGCGCAGATGCTCGGCATCGTAGGCGATCATCATGCCGCGGCCGCCCAGCACATAGCTCGGGCGCACCAGCAGCGGATAGCCGATGTGCGCGGCCACGGCCTCGGCCTCCTCAAACGAGGTTGCCTGACCCGCCGGCGGGTACATGATGCCTAGCTTGTCGAGCAGAGCGGCGAAACGCTCGCGGTCCTCGGCAAAATCGATGGCGTCGGGCTTGGTGCCCATAATGTTCACGCCGCTCTCCTCGAGCATGCGCGCCAGCTTAAGCGGGGTCTGGCCGCCGAGCGTCACCACGACGCCGTCGGGACGCTCAACGTCAATGACGTCCATGACGTCCTCGTAGGTGAGCGGCTCAAAGTACAGGCGGTCGGACGTGTCGTAGTCGGTCGAGACGGTCTCGGGGTTGCAGTTGACCATGATGGTCTCAAAGCCGCGGGCCGCCAGCGCATAGCTCGCATGCACGCAGCAGTAATCGAACTCGATGCCCTGGCCGATACGGTTGGGGCCGGCGCCCAGGATCATCGCCTTGGGCTTGTCCGCCGGCGTGGTCTCGTCGGGAGCCACGCACTTCTTGGCATCCGGGCTCGTGCGGTAGATGTTCTCGTACGTCTTGTAGTGGTACTCCGTGGCGCTCGAAAACTCCGCAGCGCAGGTATCGACCGTCTTCATGCTGGGAACCACGCCCAGACCCTTGCGATAGGCGCGCACAAAGCGCTCGTCCGAGCCGGTCAGCGCGGCAATCTCGGCGTCGCTCGTGCCGTACTGCTTGAGCAGGCGCATCGCGTCGGCGTCGATATCCTCCACACGCAGGCCGCGGATGCTCTCCTGGACCTGCACCATGTCGTTGATGCGGTTGAGATACCACGGGTCGATGCCGCAAATGGCATGGATACGCGCAACGTCCCAGCTGCGGCGCAGGGCCTCGACCACAAAGAAGATGCGATGCTCGGTCGGGGTTGCCACGGCCTGAGCGAGCTCATCGTCGCTCAGCTTGTCGGCACCTTCCTTGCCACCGGCACAAATGCCCTGATGCCCGTCCTCCAGTGAGCGCATGGCCTTGCCGAAGGCCTCCTCAAAGGTGCGGCCGATCGCCATAATCTCGCCCACGGCCTTCATGCGCGTGGTGAGCGTGGGGTCGGTGCCCTTGAACTTCTCAAAGGCAAAGCGCGGCACCTTGACCACACAGTAGTCGATCGTGGGCTCAAAGCAGGCGGGCGTAGCCTTGGTGATGTCGTTGACGATCTCGTCGAGCGTATAGCCCACGGCCAGACGCGCGGCGGCCTTGGCAATGGGGAAACCCGTGGCCTTGGAGGCCAGCGCGGACGAGCGGCTCACGCGCGGGTTCATCTCGATGACGATCAGGCGGCCGGTGTTGGGGTTCACGGCAAACTGCACGTTGGAGCCACCGGTCTCGACGCCGATCTTCTCAAGAATGGCGAGCGAGGCCACGCGCATGCGCTGATACTCAAGGTCGGAGAGCGTCTGCGCCGGCGCCACGGTGATGGAGTCGCCGGTATGCACGCCCATGGGGTCGAGGTTCTCGATGGAGCACACGATGATGCCGTTGCCGGCGTGGTCACGCATGACCTCCATCTCATACTCTTTCCAGCCCTCGATAGACTCCTCGACCAGTACCTCGTGGGCGGGCGAGAGCTCGAGGCCCTGGCTCACGATGGAGACGAGCTCCTCGTGGGTGTGAGCGATGCCGCCGCCGGCGCCGCCGAGGGTAAAGCTCGGGCGCAGTACGCAGGGATAGCCCACGCGCTCGGCGATAGTCTCGGCGTCGGCCACGCTGTAGGCATAGCCCGAGCGCGCGACCTCCAGGCCAATCTCGGCCATGGCCTCGTTAAAGAGTTTGCGGTCCTCGCCGCGCTCGATAGCGGCAAGGTCGCAGCCGATCATCTCGACGCCGTACTTGTCGAGCGTACCGTCCTTTGCCAGCTCGACGGCGGCGTTCAGACCGGTCTGGCCGCCCAGCGTGGGCAGCAGCGCGTCCGGGCGCTCTTTCTTGATCACGCGCTCGATAAACTCGGCGGTGATGGGCTCGACATAGGTGCGGTCGGCCAAGCCCGGGTCGGTCATGATGGTCGCCGGGTTGGAGTTGACCAGGATGACCTCGAAGCCATCCTCCTTGAGCACCTTGCAGGCCTGGGCGCCGGAGTAGTCAAACTCGCAGGCCTGGCCAATGACGATGGGGCCCGAACCAATGACGAGGATACGCTTGATGTCAGTACGCTTGGGCATGTTAGTTCTCCTCGGTCTCAGTCTCGGCGAAATTCCAGCCAGCCAGGCGGTCCTTCGCGGTGTCGATGTCCAGGTAGTTCTCCTCGCCGTCCATGAGCCGCGTAAAGGCGGTAAAGAGATAGTGGGCATCGGTGGGGCCAGGCGAGGCCTCGGGGTGGTACTGGACCGAGAAGCACGGGGCTTCGAGCAGCTGGATGCCCTCGGCGGTGCCGTCGTTAAGGTTCACATGCGTCAGGCGAATGCGGCCGAAGCGCTCGTTCATCACGACCGGCGCGATTCCGCGGCGCACCCAAACGCGCAGATCTCCATCGACCGCATGCTCGGTCTCGCCGCCGGAAAGTTCGGGGACAAGCTTGCCCAAGCTGGGGAACAGCAGGCCAAAGCCATGGTTTTGTGCGGTAATCTCCACGCGACGGCTTACCAGGTTCATGACCGGCTGGTTGCCACCGCGGTGACCGAACTTAAGCTTTTCCATCTGGGCGCCGCAGGCCAGGCTGATCATCTGGTGACCAAGACAAATACCAAAGACCGGCACCTTGCCGATCAGCTGTTGCACCTGCTCATAGGTCTCCACCACGGCGTCGGGGTCGCCGGGGCCGTTGGATAAAAAGACGCCATCAGGATTCATGTCGAGCACCTGCTGGGCGGGCGTATCCCACGGCACGACGGTGAGGTCGCAGCCGGCACGGACCAGGCCCTCCAGAATACCGCGCTTCACACCGCAGTCGTAGGCGACCGCTTTGTGACGGGCAGGAGCGGCAGCCACAAGCGCAAAGCCATGCGTGGCAGGCAGGTCGGCGGCCACAAACTCGTGAGGCGCGGGACAGCTCACGGTCTTGACCAGGTTCTCGCCCACCAGCGTGGGCGCTGCGTCCAGACGCTCGGCGAGCTCGTCGACGTCGAAGATCTCTGTCGAGATAATGCCCATCTTGGAACCATTGTCGCGCAGATGGCGCACCAGAGCGCGGGTGTCGACACCCTCGATAGCGACGATGCCGTGAGCGCGCAGGTACTCCGGCACGCTGACGGCCGAGCGCCAGTTAGAAGGCGTGGCGCACATGTCGCGAACGATCATGCCGCGCATAGCCGGAGCGCTCGCAGGGCGCACGGCGTCGCCGGGGAAGGCCGACTGGACATCGGTCTCGTCGATACCGTAATTGCCGATCTGCGGATAGGTCATGGTTACAATTTGGCCGGCATAACTCGGGTCGGTCATGACCTCAAAGTAGCCCTCAAGCGAGGTGTTGAAGCAGACTTCGCCGGTCGCGGTGCCCTCGGCGCCGCATGCACGTCCATAAAAAATGGTCCCATCCTCAAGATACAGGATACAGGGACCGCAGGCGCCCTTGCTGGTTTTGGCCAGCATACGCTGGCAAAGCTCGCTGGGCGCGAAGGTGCGGGCGGCAGCGCCCGCGGTATGGTTGTTCGCCATAATTCTCCTTCCCGGTCTCACAGGACCGGCTTAAAGGTGTGTAGTTAGGCCTCGCGGTATTGTAACCGCAAGCATGCCTCATGGCGTTAATTTCATCGAAATGTTTACGAAATGATAATTATGACTTTCTATGCATAATGATTTTTTAATCCCCGTCCCGGAAAAATCATCCCGCGGGGCTTGTGGCTCACGCGGGATGATGGCGTCTTATTTTATCTTGTCCTGCTCCAGCAGTTCGGACGGTGTGCGATCGGGCTTGCCGCCGCGGAAAATCTCGCGGCCATGCAGACGATGCTCCAGGTCACGTTCGGCCTTTTCCTCGTCAATCTTGGTCTGGCTCACCACCGGGTCCTCAATCAACGACGACACCGAGTTCACCTGTTTTTGAATGCGCTCGGCAATGGTGTCGTCCATGCTTACGATGCGCATCTTCCAGTCGATACTCGTGGCGTTGGATGAGCTCTTGGTCCACACGAACGTCAAAATGGCGCTCTGATGACCCCGCGCGGGAAACATGCCAAAAAAGGAATCGTGCTGAATGTTGCTATCCTCGTCGATATAGGCGTGAACGTTATACACCACGCGGTCAATCTTGTCGTTGAGCAGGGCGTTGGTCGCAAGCGCCGCGGCCTGGATCTGCCCGTTGGACAGCAGCTCGAGCTCATTGGCAGACGATGTGTCCAACACCGTCACCTCGACCGTGCCCGTACGCTCATCAGCTTCATCGACGGTAAAGTCGAGCGGGAACTGCGTAAAGCCGTTACCCCACTCAAGGCCGCCCTTGAGCGCGGTCGAGACGGTATCCACCGAAACGCTCTCGGACAGGTTGGCGGTATTCAGACGGCGCATCACGCCGTAGCCGATCTGCATGCCCACGATCAGCACCAGAATACCGATGACCACGGCCATCGCGGTCTTCGTAATGGTATGGCTCACCTGCGAGCCCGAAGGATCGTCCTCGGACAGCGGGTCGATATGTTTTGCCTGGCTCGCGCGGTCCTCACTGCGCAGCTGCGCTAGCGCCGCTTTGTCACCGCGCTTGGCCGCAGCCTCCTTCTCACGCATGCGCTCGGTTCGCTTTTTGGCAAGCGTGGGATCCAAGACACCGGATGCATCGATTTCGGAGAATAACTCCGTCACTTCTTCCGGAGTCAAAGGGTTCTTGTCAGCCATAAACTTCCTGTCATATCAATCAGTCGAGCTCGTGCGCACGCGCACCTTCGAACTGCATTCGATAGTAACGGGCATAGGTGCCGCCACGGGCGAGAAGCTCCTCGTGCGTGCCACGCTCCACAACGCGACCATGCTCAACGGTCGCAATCTCATCGGCATGCTTAATGGTCGAAAGACGATGGGCGATGATAATCGTGGTGCGGCCGCGTGCCAGCTCTTCGAGTGACTCCTGCACCGCCTCCTCGCTCTCGTTATCCAAGGCGCTCGTCGCCTCGTCCAGGATCAGGATCTTGGGGTTCTTGAGAAACACGCGCGCGATGGCAACGCGCTGTTTCTGTCCGCCCGAAAGACGGCTGCCGCGCTCGCCCACGACCGTGTCATAGCCCTGTGGAAGCGACTCGATAAAGGCATCGATGTTGGCGCGACGGGCGGCCTCGGCGATCTCCTCTGTCGTAGCGCCCGGCTTGCCGTAGGCGATGTTCTCGCCGATCGTTCCGTCAAACAGGTAGACATCCTGCTGCACCAGGCCGATGGCGCGGCGCAGGCTCTGCTGCGTCACATCGCGCACGTCCTGGCCGTCGATGCTAATGGATCCGGCAGCCACGTCATAAAAGCGCGGCAGCAGCGAACAGGTCGTGGACTTGCCACCGCCCGAAGGGCCAACCAAAGCGATGGTCTGCCCGGGCTTGATGGACAGATTCATATGGTCGATAACGGGACGCTCTTCGGCATCGCCCTCGCCCAGCTCAACGTCCTCGTAGTTAAAGCACACGTCGTGATAATCCACGGCGCCGGCGGTCACCTGCAGATCCGTGGCACCCGGCTTGTCCTGGATATCCGGCGCGGTCGAGAGCACCTCGTCCATACGCTTAAAGCCGGCGATAGCCTTCTGATACGTTTCGGCCGAATTGACGAGTGTCTCGAGCGGCGTGCAGAACAGCGAAATATAGAGTGCAAAGGTCGCCATATCGACCGCCTGCAGCTGCCCCTGGGCGACCAGCCAGCCGCCCAGCAGCACCACGATCACATAGAGCACACCCGAAAGCAGGCCATATGTCGCGGTATAGACGCCCATGGCGTGATACATGTTCTCCTTGGACGAAAGATAGCGATTGTTTGAGGCGCGGAACTTGAAGCGTTCGGTCTCCTCATTGGCAAAGCTCTTGACCACGCGCATGCCCGCCAGCGAATCCTGCAGCTGCGCATTGATGCCGCTGATCTTTTTGCGGTTGTCGCTAAAGACCTCGCGCATGCGCATGTTCTGCCAAAACATGATGACCGCAAACGCTGCTGTCACCACAGCCATGGCAAGCGCCAGCACCGGGGCGATGGTAAAGAGGATCACAAACGAGCCGATAATCTCGATGCCGCAGATGATGATCCACTCGGGCACGTGATGCGCCGCCTCGCAGATATCGAACAGGTCGTTGACCACGCGACTCATCATGTCACCCGAGCTGTTACGGTCGAAGTACGCAAAGCTAAAGCGCTCGTACTGGTCAAACAGGTCCTCGCGCATCTTGGACTCCATGCGCGCGCCCATCACGTGGCCCCAGTAGCTCACAAAGTAGCGGCAGGCGCAACGGATGATATACATCAGCACCAAACCCACCGCGATCATACCGAGCGCCTGCATAATGGCAGCCTGACCCTGGGTAAACAACCCGCCGGTCAGATTGCGCAGAATAATAGGAAACGCAAGGTCAATGGCAGCAAGCACCAGAGCGCAAACAGTATCGGCAACAAAAAGCCCCATCTGGGGCTCGTAATACGAGAGAAACCTTTTAAACATGCAATCCTCGAAGAGAAATAAATAGCGTGAGAAATCCGGTTGAACCGGTCAGGCTGAAAACAAAGCGTCCCAACAAGCATAACGCCGATGTTCTGGCAGCGTCAGCGAAAACGTCCCTAAGCGAGCAAGGTGCCTTGAAAGAGGAGCGACGCGTACTTCGGTACGCGAGCGACGATTGAAAGGCAGATTGCCGCTTAGGGGCGTTTGCAGCGTCGACTCGTTACGCGGTTTGGTAAAACCGCGTAACCTAGAGCTCGGCCCCACCCAAGCGGTGCGCGATGCTATCGCAGGCCAAGGCGCCCACGACGGTCTTGGCGTCTTCGATCTTGCCGTCGAGCACGGCGTCGATCAGCTCGTGCAGCGGCACCAGGTCCACGTTGACAAACTCGTCATCATCGGGGTTGGGCGCATCAAACTCGAGCTTGGTAGCCAAGTAGATGTGGATGATCTCATCGCAAAAACCGCAGGACGTGACAATCGACGTCAAAAAGCGAATGCGACCGGCCCTAAAGCCCGTCTCCTCATGCAGTTCGCGCTTGGCGCAATCGAGCGGGTCCTCGCCTGGATCGAGCTTGCCGGCGGGAATCTCGACCGTCACGCGGTCGATGGCGGTGCGGTACTGACGCACCAGTACGATCTTGCCGCTCTCGGTCAGTGCCACAACGGCCGCTGCACCCGGATGGCGAACGATATCACGGGCGCTGCGGCGACCGTTGGGCAGCTCAACCTCAAGACGGTGGACGTCGAGGATCTTGCCCTTCCAGGCGCACTCCTCCGAAAGAATCTTCTCGTGCAGCTCGACATCGTGCGGGTCGTCGTCGCCCAACACCAGCATCGGCTCGTCGACAACCTCGCCACCCGGCTCGCCCTCGGCGTGTCCGTACGCGCGGCCATCTTCCTCGACGATCTGCGCGTCCACGAGTTCTTCGTCCTTCTCGTCCATCCGTCTCATTCCTCTCGGACTTTAGGCATCCCAGGCGTCGCGGCCACGCAGTGCGCGCAGACCGATGTCGTGACGCAGGGTCTTGCCCTCAAAATCAATCTTCTCGCAGGCATCGTAAGCAAGGTTGCGAGCGTTCTCAAACGTGTCGCCCAGCGCGGTCACGGCAAGCACACGGCCACCGTTGGTCACGAGCTGACCGTCCACCACGGCGGTGCCGGCATGGTACACGGTCACGTTCTCCATGGCCTCGGCGTCGGCGATGCCGGTGATGACTTTGCCCTTCTCATAGCTGCCGGGGTAGCCCGCGCTCGTCAGGACAACGGCCACAGCCCACTCGTCACGCCAATCGAGCTCAATCTGATCAAGCTCGCAGTTGGCGCAGGCGAGCATAACCTCGACCAGGTCGTTCTTGAGGCGCGGCAGCACGACCTGCGTCTCGGGGTCGCCAAAGCGGGCATTGAACTCCAGCACCTTGGGGCCGGCGGGGGTGAGCATAAAGCCGCCGTACAGGCAGCCGCGGTAGTCGATGCCCTCGGCAGCGAGCTCGGCCACGGTCTGCTCCATGACCTTCACCATGGTGGCGTGTTCCTCGTCGGTCACGATGGGCACCGGGCTGTAGACGCCCATGCCGCCGGTGTTGGGGCCCTTGTCGCCCTCGAGCGCGCGCTTGTGGTCCTGCGAGGTGGCCATGGGGCGCACGGTCTTGCCGTCGGTAAAGGCCAGCAGCGAGCACTCGGGACCGGTCAGCATCTCCTCGATGACCACGGTGTTGCCGGCATCGCCAAAGGTGCCGCCAAAGCACTCGCGCACGGCCTCCTCGGCCTGCTCAAGTTCGGTCGCCACGATAACGCCCTTGCCCGCGGCAAGGCCGTCGGCCTTCACGACCAGCGGGGCGCCGTGCTCACGCACGTAGGCGAGAGCCGAAGCCTCGTCGGTAAACGAGCCGTAAGCTGCCGTCGGGATACCGGCGCGCTCCATGAGCTGCTTGGAGAACAGCTTAGAGCCCTCCATCTGGGCGCCCTCGGCACCCGGGCCAAAGCAGGGAATACCCGCCGCGCGCACGGCGTCGGCCACGCCCGCCACGAGCGGAGCCTCGGGGCCAATTACCACGAGTCCGCATCCGTGGCTCTGAGCAAACGCCGCCACGGCCGCAGGATCGCAGTCGTCGAGAACAACGTTCTCGCCGCAGCTCGCGGTGCCGCCGTTACCCGGCGCAATGTAGAGCTTGCCGGCGCGCGGTGATGCTGCGAGCTTAGCTGCCAAAGCATGCTCACGGCCGCCGCTGCCCAACAACAGGATGTCGATGGTTTGAGTGTCCGCCTTCAAGGGTACCTCCTCTATGGATTAACGGCCCGCTCCGCGCGAGCCCTTTGCAAGCAAATATACCCCTCGGCCGCCCGTCCGGGCTGCAAAGGGGTATATCGCAATAACCAAATAGTCCCGATTACTTCCAGAATCGGTTGATGATCTGCTCGCGACCAGCGCCGACGCCAATGAACGTCACGCGGGTGTGTGCCAGATCCTCGATAAACGCCACGTAGTCCTGAGCCTCCTGCGGCAGCTCGTCAAAGCTGCGGCAACCGGTGATATCGCACTTCCAGCCGGGGAGCTCCTCGTAGATGGGCTTGGCATGCTCAAAGCGCACCTGATGCTCGGGCACGCTGGTGTAGCGCTCGCCATCGACGTCGTAGGCCACGCACACCTTGATGGTGTCGAAGGCCGAAAGCACGTCGAGCTTGGTCACGGCGATGTCGGTGAGGCCGTTGACGCGCGAGGCATAGTTGGCGATAGGGCCGTCAAACCAGCCGCAACGACGACGGCGACCGGTGGTCACGCCGTACTCATAGCCCTCCTCGGTCAGCGTGTGGCCGGCCTCGGACTCATAGGAAAGCTCGGTGGGCATGGGGCCCGAACCGACGCGGGTGATATAGGCCTTCATGACACCCAGCACGCGGTCGACGTTCTTCATGCCCACGCCGGAGCCGGTGATGGCGCCGCCGGCGGTGCAGTTGGAAGACGTCACGTACGGATAGGTGCCGTGGTCGATGTCGAGTAGCGTCGCCTGGGCGCCCTCAAACAGCAGGTTCTTGCCCTCATCGATCATGTTGTTGAGCAGCAGGCTCGTCTCGGTGATGTAGGGGCGCAGGCGCTCGGCCATCGGCAGGTACTCGTCGCAAATCTGGTCCACGGTGTAGGTGGGCAGGTTGTAGATGAGCTCGAGCTCGGGGTTCACGCGGGCAAGAGCGGTCTCCAGCTTGTCGCGGAACAGCGTCTCGTCCAGCATGTCCTGCATGCGCAGACCAATGCGGGCCATCTTGTCCTGATAGCACGGACCGATGCCGCGCTTGGTGGTACCGATGTTCTTCTTGCCGAGCTTCTGCTCAAAGGCGCCATCCAGATCGATGTGGTACGGCATGATGACATGCGCGTTGCCGCTAATCTTGAGGTTCTTGGTGGTGATGCCGTCGGCCTCGAACATGTCGATCTCCTCAAGGACAACCTTGGGGTTGACGACGCAGCCGTTACCGATCACCGACACGTGGTCGGAATACATGATGCCGGAGGGCACCTGGTGCAGGCCGTACTTCTTGCCGTTGACGACGATGGTGTGACCGGCGTTGTTGCCGCCCGAGTAGCGCACGACAGCATCGAAGTCGCCGGCGACCAGGTCGCAAATCTTACCCTTGCCCTCATCGCCCCACTGGGCACCGACCAAAACGGTTGACGGCATGTTTACTCCTTACATTCATGGACTGTCTACGCGCCACGCCGGCACGCAGAAGCACAAAACATTCCCAGTATACCCGTGCAACGGGCGCCTGTCCTACTCCTCGGCATGTGCCCCATCAAGCTCATAGAACTTGGTGGATGCCGGCAGGAACATCAGGTCGACGTCGCCGATCGGGCCCGAACGGTTCTTAGCCACGACGATACGCGTAACGCCCTCGTCGGGTCGATCGTCGCGCGAGGCTTCGGCCTCGTCGGCGGAGCGGTCCAAGAACATAACGATATCGGCGTCCTGCTCGATGGAGCCCGATTCACGAAGGTCGGAAAGCTGCGGGCGCTTGCCGGTACGGGATTCGACCTGACGCGAGAGCTGCGACAGCGCGATGAGCGGGATCTTGAGCTCCTTGGCCATGATCTTCAGACCACGCGACATTTCCGAGACCTCGACGGTACGGCTCTCGGAGCGGCGTCCCGGCGGAGGACTCACCAGCTGCAGGTAGTCCAAGATGATGATGGCCTTCTCCTTGTTGTGGAGCATGCGGCGGCTCTTGGCGCGGATCTCGGTCACCGTGGTGCCGGGCGTATCGTCAATCAGAATATCGAGCTTGGACAAGGTCTGCGTGGCCTCGTTGATATTGGCCCACTGCTCGGGGCTAATGCGGCCCATGCGGAAGTCACTGATCGAAATCATGGCGTAGGCGCAAATCAGACGCTGGGCAATTTCCTTGCCCGACATCTCCAGAGAGAAGAAGCCGACGGTATAACCGGCGGCGGCGGCGTTGAGCGCCAGGTTCAGGGCGAACGACGTCTTACCCACAGCAGGGCGGGCGCCGATGATGATGAGCTGGCCCTCGCGAAAACCCATGAGCATGCGGTCGAGCGACGGGAAGCCCGTGGGCACGCCCGCAGCCTGGCCGCCGGCCTGGCACACTTCCTCGGCCTCGTTATAGGCCTCGACCATAAACTCGGTCAGCGTCTTGTAGCTCGACTTGACCTCGCGCGCCGTGACCTTGAGCAACTTGCTCTCGGCCAGCTCCACGACCTCTTTGGTGTCGGTGGGGGCGTTGTATGCCAGCGCGTTGATCTCGTTGGTGGCGCCGATCAGCTCACGCAGCATCGAATCGCGGCGAACGATAGCGGCATGGTGCTGCCAGTTGACGAGCGACAGGGTCTGACCCATCAACTCCAAAATGTACGCTTCGCCGCCCACGGCATCGAGCTTGTTGATGCTTCGCAGGTAATCGATCAGCGAGATGGAGTCGATGGGAATGCGGCTGTTGTACATATCGACCATCGCGGTATAGATGGTCTTATGAATGGGCCGGTAGAAGTCATCGGGCTGCAGCTCGACCTGGGCTTCTTCGACCACCTCGGGCGATAGCAGCATAGCGGCCAGTACATTGGCCTCTGCATCTTGGTTTTGGGGAAGACCCAACTTTGAGCCGCGGTCCTCAACCGTCAGCCCGGTCTCCCTATCGTCATATGCCATGAGCATCCTCATTCATATCGCTTGCGAGCATCCATAGTATCAGCCACGGTCCCAAAACGCGCCGCGCGCCGCCAATCATCACCGAACCAAACGGATGAACGGTCCTGTATATAGGACTTCGACGCAACGTTCACCATGACACTCACTCAGCGCAAAAAACAAAAAGGACGCCCCGGTTTCCCAGAGCGCCCTTCTTAGAACAAGATTGTTGCGTTGCAGCAAATGCTACTCGGCAGCAGCCTCAGTCTCGACCTCGGCGGTCTCGGCCTCGGCGACCTCAGCGGCCTCCTCGACCTCAGCCTCGGCAGCGAGCTCCTCGGCGGTAACGCCGACGAGAACGACAACCTCGGCCTTGATCTCGCGGTACAGCGAGATGGCAACGGTGTGGGCACCGGCAACCTTGATGGGCTTACCGAGCTCGACGCGCTTGCGGTCGATGTCCATACCGAGCTGAGCCTTGATGGCGTCAGCGATCATAGCGGCGGTAACGGAGCCAAAGAGGATGCCCTCGTCGCCGACCTTGACGTCAACGGTGACTGTCTTGCCCTCGAAGGCAACCTTGGTCTCGTTGGCGGTAGCCAGACGGACGGCCTCACGCTTGGCGATGTTGTTGCGACGCTCGTCAAGCTGCTTGAGGTTGCCCTTGGTGGCGGCAACAGCGAGCTTCTTGGGGAACAGGAAGTTCTCAGCGTAACCCTGAGCGACCTCTACGACGTCACCCTCGCCGCCCTTGCCCTTGATCTCATCGAGAAGAATAACCTTCATGATGCGTCTCCCTTCTTAGCCGCGGTCGCGGTTGCCACGAGAGGAAACCACGGGGACGGTGTACGGCAGGAGAGCCATCTCGCGGGCGCGCTTGATGGCGTTGGCGATGTCATGCTGATGCTGCGTGCAAGCGCCAGTGACGCGACGGGGCTTGATCTTGCCACGGTCGGTCATGTACTTACGGAGAAGCTGAGTGTCCTTATAGTCGATGAACTCAGTGTTCTCCTTGCAGAACTGGCAGTACTTACGACGCGGCTGACGTGCAGAAAAATCATTAGCCATGTCAAAATACCTTTCGTTTGGCAACTTCGGCGATCCGAAGCCGCCTCTCACTCAAAAATAGGTGAACAACCCTTAGAACGGGATGTCCTCATCGTAGACGTCGACCGCGGGCGGCGTAGCCACCGGTGCGGCAGGACGTGCTGCGGGCGCGGGAGCTGCGGGGGCGTAACCGCCCTGATCGTAGCCACCCTGGCCACCACGGGAGCTCATAAACTCGATCTCATCGACGATGACCTCAAGCTTGCTCCGGCGCTGGCCATCGCGCTCCCAAGAGCTGTAGCGCAGCTTGCCCTCGATCGCGACCTTGTTTCCCTTTGCCAGGAAACGGCTCACGGCCTCGGCGCGCGTGCCGAACATAGTGCAGTCGACAAAGTTGGGATAGTCCTCCCACTCGCCAGTCTGCGGGTTGCGGCGACGATCGTTCACGGCGACGCCAAAGGACAGAACCTGGGTTCCGCCGGCGGTGGCGCGCAGCTCGGGATCACGCGTGAGGTTACCGGTGATGTTCACTCGATTGATGCTCATAACTCACTACTTCCTCTTGGGGCACAAGCCCAGTCCAAAACGACAGTCTTACTCCTGGTCGTCGCGACGGACGATCATGTGGCGGACCACAGCGTCGGTGATGCGCAGGATGCGATCAAGCTCGGCGATCTGGGTAGGATCTGCGTGGAAGTTGATGAGGGTGTAGTCACCATCGGTGAGGTCGTTGATCTCGTAGGCGAGCTTGCGCTTGCCCCAGTCGTCAACGGAGTCGACCTTGCCAGCGCCCTCAGCGATCGTGGTATCGATACGCTTCATAACAGCGAGACGAGTCTCGGGGTCGAGCGACGGGTCAACAAAGAACAGCAGTTCATAAGCCTTCATATTGTCACCTCCTCTGGGCAAATGTGGCTTCAGGTCGTGAAGGTGCGCCTGAAGCAGGAAAAGACTTGGTAATAATATCTTTCAACCTCCTAGGCTGCAAGAATATGCAGCTACAACCTCATGACCTCCACATATGTCCATGCTCACACGGCACTTCATGCGCATTCCAACCAAATGCTGACCAAATGCTTGACGGATCTGTGTTCAAGATACGGTGCCGTGGGGACAAGCTGAGCCAAGCCGCAGGTCAGCGGGCACAAGGCTGTGGTCGCAAAATGCATACCAGTGGCCCACAGCACCACCCAAAGATTTTTAAATTCATTGCCAAGTCGCTTATGAATACCCTTTTTTGAACAATTGAGTTGATCAACCACGCTGGTCGGAAGCCGTTTTTTGGGACCTCAAGCCCCACTGCAGCGCCAAGCACGGCCAAGCGTTTTAAAAAATGCCAACTTTTCTGTTTGCACTTTGCGATTCCTCGTGTATACTGACTTTCGCATTTAACGGAGAGTTGTCCGAGTGGCCGAAGGAGCACGATTGGAAATCGTGTAGGCGTCAAAAGCGTCTCCAGGGTTCAAATCCCTGACTCTCCGCCAGTTAATTCCAAAGCAGGCCTTCGAGCCTGCTTTGTTTTTACCCCACGCGGAGGGGTGGCAGAGTGGTTGAATGCGGCGGTCTCGAAAACCGTTTGGCCTGTATAAGGTCACGAGGGTTCGAATCCCTCCTCCTCCGCCATTAGATGGTATAAGCCCCAGCAATGGGGCTTTTTTCTTTTCGGGCACATTTCAATAACGCGCAGGAGGAGGGATTCGAACCCGCCAGGGCGCGGAGCGTAAAGAAAACGCGCCCGTGGCGCGTTTTTAGCGCAGCGCGGTCGGCGCAAGCCGACCGAATAAATTTTGAGCTCCGCTCAAAATTTGGACATCCCTCCTATTCAGCCACGTCCCCCATTGCTTTCGATTTCACCTTGAATCTCAAACATGTACATCATCCTCCAAAAACGACATTTTTCGGCATCTTTGGAGGCTGATGTACATGTTTGGTACCCATGACCGTTCCCAGTCCCTACCGTTTGCCGAGCAATAGGGTCTCAATCGCCGCCAACCATGTACTATGTACGGGCATTGTTCAAACCCGAGAATCAAAGGACCTCATCTTGCCCGTCGTCGCCGCTATGACTGTTACTTCACACGCCTCGGATGCCATGGTCGCCATCCCGTTTTGGCTCGAGATGTTCGCTGTTGTCGCGGCATCGATCTCGGGCGTTCTGGTCGCGCGCGAGCACAAGCTCGACCTGGTGGGCGCCGTCGCGCTCGCCGTGGTTTGCGGCCTGGGCGGCGGTCTTTTGCGCGATATGACGCTGCAAGTGGGCAACGTCTACATCCTCAACCAGCCGATGGCGCTCCCGCTTTCCATTGCCACGGCAGCCATCATCTACATTTTCCCGGCAATCGTCGACAAGCCCGAAAAACTCATTCCCCTGCTCGACATCATCTCGGTGGGCATCTATGCGGCAACCGGCGCGGACAAGGCGCTGGTCTACGGATTCGCACCGGCCGTATGCATCATGATGGGCTTTTTCACCGCCGTGGGCGGCGGCATGTTGCGCGACGGCTTTATGGGCGTGGTTCCGGGTATTTTCCAGCGCACCAACTTCTATGCCATCGCGGCTATCGCCGGATCGGCAAGCTATGTCTGCCTCGTCATGAGCGGCTTGGTCAGCAATGTCGTCGCGCTGGTCGTTTGCGTCGTAGTGACCATGGGCCTGCGTTGGCTGTCGCTGCGCTTTGACATCAAAAGCCCCACCGAAGAGGACATCGCGCGCTTTTTGCACCACAAAAAGTAGATTGCGCGGGCTCATCCTTCGAAATGCAACCGAGAGGTTCTTTTAGAGCGCCCACGCGTTGGGTACCCTGTTAGGTGCATATCGAGCATCTGACGAAGGATTCACTATGCCCCACAATCAATTCCCGTCGACCCAACGCCGTAAAGCGTGGGGCCGCATCACCATCCTATTCGCGCTCATCGCTCTGGCGCTCACCGCACTTCCTGCTACGGCTTTTGCCGGCACGGACACCGCAGGCAACGTACTTGCGACCGACAACGACGCCACTCCGTCCGGCGTCGAAGGTGACCTGTACTGGGCAGGTCAGAGCCTCAACCTGGACGACACCTCCATCGACCGCGATATCATCGCTGCGGGCGATACCCTCTCGATCCGCGACTGCACGGTGGGCGGCGCCGTTCGTCTTGCGGCGCGCACCATCGACATTGCCAAGACTACGGTTGATGGCAGCGTCACGGTCGTCGGTCAGCACGTCGTGCTCAATTCCGACAGCACCGCCAACTGCTTCTATGCGATAGGCGAGACGGTTGCCCTGCGCGGCTCTACCAAGTCGGCAGCGCTCGCGGGCGATACGGTGACCATCGATGGCACCGTCGAGGGCGATGTCGAGGTTTGGGCCGACAAGCTCATCCTGGGCAAGAACGCCCACATCACCGGCACCGTGAACGCGCACGTCTCCGAGGACCCCGAGCGCGCCGCGGGAGCCGAGGTCGGTGCCCTCAAGATCGACCGCACCGAAAACGAGGGTACTTCCACCGTTAACGATGTCATCGGCGGCATCGTCGCCGCGGCACTCTCGACCTGCTTTGTCGCTCTGCTGCTCGAGCTCGTCTTTCCGCGTGCGACTGCCAGCGCCGCCGGTATGCTCCACCAGCATCCCGCGCCCCTGTGGGTGAGCGGTCTTCTGGGTACGATTGCTGTCGCCCCCGCCGTCCTACTGCTGATTATCTCTATCGCTGGCCTGTCGCTTGCCGGAGCCCTCTTGTGCGGCGTTATCGGCATCGCATTGGTGTCGAGTGCCTTTGCGGGGTGCGCAATCGCCCGCATGGTCGGACACAACCAGAACCGCTACGCCATGGCAGCCGTGGGCGGTATCGCCGCGGGCGTGCTTACGGCAATCCCCCTCGTAGGCGATTTCATCAGCGGCGTGGCCTTTGTCTTCACGCTCGGCTACGTTATCCAGATCATCTGGCGCAACGCCCACCTCAAGTCGCAACAGCCGGCTAATACGCCGGAACTCCCCACCGCTTAGCCGCCAACCACCACAAGGGGGACAGGCACCTTTGTGGTGGTGCAAACGAACCTGTTCCCCTTGGACCAAAAAGGGCGCCGACCATTGCGGTCGACGCCCTTTCTTGTTAGTCGCTATAAAGCCCAGCGCTTATTTGTTGACCTGACCGGCGCGAACGGCGGCCTTCTTGCGGTCGGTGGCGTTGAGCAGACGCTTGCGCAGGCGGATGTTCTTGGGAGTGATCTCGACCAGCTCGTCGTCGGCGATGTACTCCAGCGCTTCCTCCAGCGAGAAGGTGCGGGGCGGCACCAGCTGGACGGAGATATCGGAGGTCGAGGAACGCTGGTTGCCCAGGTTCTTGGTACGGGCGATGTTGACGACCATGTCGCCGGCCTTGCTGCGCTCGCCCACGATCATGCCCTCGTAGCACTCGGTGCCCGGCTCAACAAACAGCTGGCCGCGCTCCTGCAGCGTACCCAGAGCGTAGGCGACGGCCTTCTCGGTGGTCATGGAGATCATGGCGCCGTTCTGACGGTTGCCGATCTCGCCGGCGTAGGGGCCATACTCCAAGAAGGTGTGGTAGAACACGCCCTCGCCGTGGGTGACGTTCATGATGCGGTTCTTAAGGCCCATGATGCCGCGGGTCGGGATCTTAAACTCGAGGTGCGTCACGATGCCCGAGGTATCCATGCTCGTCATGATGCCGCCGGAGGTACCGAAGACCTCAACGACCTTGCCCGAGTACTCGTCCGGGCACTCGACGACGGCCTGCTCGACGGGCTCCATCTTGTTGCCGTTCTCGTCCTTCTTAAACAGAACGCGGGGACGGCCAACCTGGAACTCAAAGCCCTCGCGACGCATGGACTCCATCAGAACGGACAGGTGCAGGATGCCGCGACCCGAGACCTCGACGCCGCTCTTGTCCTCGAGCTCCTCGATCTTCATGGTCACGTTGTTCTCGGCCTCGTTGAACAGGCGCTCCTTGAGCTGACGGGCGCCCACGATGTCGCCGTCGCGACCGACGAGCGGGGAGGTCGAAGCCTCAAAGACGATGGACAGGGTCGGCGGGTCGATCTCGATGGGCTCGAGCTCAACGGGGTTCTCGGGATCGGTGTAGACATCGCCGATATCGGTGCGGTCGATGCCCACGACGGCAGCGATGTCGCCGGCGCCGACTTCCTGGCACTCGGTGCGGCCCAGGTAGTCGAAGGTAAAGAGCTGCTTGACGGTAGCGGTGGCGCTGGAGCCGTCGTTCTTGACAACCAAGATCTGGTCGCCCTGGTGGATGGTGCCGGAGTACACACGGCCGATGCCGATACGGCCAACGAAGTTGGAGTGGTCGATGGTCACGCACTGCATGGCCAGCGGGGCGTTCTCGTCAACCTCGGGCGCGGGCATGTCGTCGATGATCATGTCGAGCAGCGGATACATGTCCATGTTGCCGTCGTTGGGGTCAAGGCGGGCAAAGCCATTCATGGCGCTGGCGTAGACCACGTGCTCCATGGCGAACTCGAGCTGGTCGTCGGTGGCACCCAGGTCGGCCATGAGGTCC
Source organism: uncultured Collinsella sp. (assembly GCA_900543275.1). GTDB lineage: Bacteria > Actinomycetota > Coriobacteriia > Coriobacteriales > Coriobacteriaceae > Collinsella. Next base: position 60,456 of record UQQL01000004.1, read on the forward strand.
AGGCAGTCGTTGTAGGCCTTCTCGGGGTTGGCGCCCGGACGATCGATCTTGTTGATGACGATCATGATCTTAAGACCGGTGTCGATAGCGTGACGCAGCACGAAGCGGGTCTGGGGCATGGGGCCCTCAAAAGCGTCAACCAGCAGCAGGGCGCCGTCGGCCATACGCAGCACACGCTCGACCTCGCCGCCAAAGTCGGCGTGGCCCGGGGTGTCGATGACGTTGATCTTGACGTCCTTGTACTCGATAGAGATGTTCTTGGCGAGAATCGTGATGCCGCGCTCGCGCTCCTGGTCGTTAGAGTCCAGGACGCGGTCCTCGACCTGCTGGTTGGCACGGAAGGCGTCCGTGGCACGCAGGAGCTTGTCGACCATCGTCGTCTTGCCGTGGTCGACGTGGGCGATGATGGCGATGTTCCTCAGATTGTCTACGCGCATGTAGTTCCCCTATCTTCTATCCATATACAAACGGCACGCGTATGCGGCCCGCCCAGCGACACAACGCTCAGCGGGAATATTGAGCCTTTTACCGAAAACTCGTTTATTTTAGCGATTTTAGATGAGAGGGGTTTCCTCACCTGCAGGTTCAGGGTCGCTCCACATAAAACCATCGCCGGCACCCATGCCCTCATACAGCACGTATGCCGAAAAACCGCTCTCGAGCGTGGTTTCGAAGAAGCTCACGAGCAGGGCGTCGTGATAGCCGCCGTCAATTTCGACACAACCGGTGTAGCCGATGGCATAGCGGGCGATGCGGCCCAGCCCCTCGTCCTTAAGACCCATCTTGTGCTCGGAGATAAAGTTGGTGGCAGCCTCGAGGCATGCCTCCTCGCCATCTTCGTCGAGCGCCGCCAGATATCGGTTGGAAGCAGCGTCCTCGATCGCCACAACTACGCCCGGATTCTCGCCGACGGCAAGGTCGTCCAAGAACGCGCCGATCAGATCGCACACCATGGCGTCGAGCTCGGCGGAGACGTTACCGGCGTCCTGCATATCCTGTGCCATCTTTAGACCTTCCCATCGAGTCTCGCGTCGTTACAGTTCCTGTGCCTCGGCAGCGATCTTGGCGGCAGCGTCGCGGGCGCGCATCATATCCATCGCGCGCTTGTCGAGTACCTTGATCTGGTTGGTCAGCATGACCGCATCGACCACACCCCAGATTACCAAGCCTGTTGAAATCGAAAACCCAAGCGCACCAACTGTACCACGAAGGCGCGAGCAGATTGCCGCGACAAGGGCGGAGACGACAACCATCTTGATAAACGAGCCGCGGCGCTCGCGAAGCGTGCGGGCCTGCGTCACATAGGCAATGCGAGCCGCCTCAGAAGCCTCCGAGCGCATCTGGGCCTCGCGTGCAATGGCCGCCGCCTCAACCGACATACCGCTGGCCATCAGCGAACACTCCGCAACCCTGCCGCCCCGCATTTAGAAGTCATCGGGGGAGAGCGTATGGACGAACTCGTCGAACTTCTCGAACTCCTGCTCGTCGTCGACATCCTCGGCGTGGGTGGAAACAGTGCCCAGGCGATTCATGATGTCGTCCTCCACAAACATGGGAGCATTGCTGCGCACGGCAAGGGCAATGGCATCACTGGGACGAGCGTCGATCTTGCGCTCCTCGCCATCGGCCAGTACGACGATCGTCGCGTAGAACACCGGCGGCTCGGCGCGGACGATCTCGATGCGCTCGAGCTTGGCGCCCAGGGCGTCAACGGTATCGAGCAACAGATCATGGGTGATCGGGCGCTCGGCGCGGCCGCTATCGATGCCGCGGCTGATGGCAGCAGCTTCAAACGAACCAGTCTGAATGGAAAGGGAACGCAGCGGCGCGGGCGAGTCCGATTTGCTGCTGCGCTCACGAAGCACGATAAGCGATGGCACGGGACCGGCGGCCATGACGATGGTCTCTATGTCGACACGAACCATGGAACACCTCCGGTACGTAGCGGTTAACACGCGGCAGCCCGCCGCATTGAATAGCTATACTACCCAATCTTTCGCACAGCACACAAAATCAAAGTAGTTAATTTGGGACGGGGCTTTTTTGACTACTTTCAGTAGGTAAGAAAAAAGCCCCGAGGCAACGCCCCAGGGCTCTTCACAGTTTTGATGGTGGACCTGACAAGATTCGAACTTGTGACCTCCCGGTTATCAGCCGGACGCTCTAACCAACTGAGCTACAGGTCCATCATGGTGGAGGTTAGGGGGATCGAACCCCTGACCTCAGGCTTGCAAAGCCCGCGCTCTCCCAGCTGAGCTAAACCCCCACGGAGACAGTAATAAACACCCCAGCGGCGACTCGGCTCTCGCTGGGGTGTTTATTGCGAAAGAAAGTGGTGGACCTGACAAGATTCGAACTTGTGACCTCCCGGTTATCAGCCGGACGCTCTAACCAACTGAGCTACAGGTCCATCGCGCAAGGGATATATTAGACGAGTCGTTACGCGCGCGTCAACAACTTTTTTGAAAATCTTTGAGGGGTGTCGGCCCCGGCTGCCCGGCGGCATGCGAAGTCGCCTGCTCGGACAGTCCTGCTCGCACGGAGAGCACATTAAGTGCTCTCCGGC
>UQQL01000005.1 GCA_900543275.1 uncultured Collinsella sp.
AAAGGACCCCTTTGCAGAGGTCCTAGTCAATTCAAGGTGGCGGGGAAGGGAATCGCGTCCGCGCGCTGCGCGGACGGACCGCTGCGGCGCTTACGCGCCTTGCGAGCTGCGCTGGCAAACGCTTACGCGTTTACTCAGCTCCGCGCCCTCACGGGGTTCGATTCCATGTGGGGGCTGCATAAAAGAAAAGGACCCCTTTGCAGAGGTCCTAGTCAATTCAAGGTGGCGGGGAAGGGAATCGAACCCCTGACACGAGGATTTTCAGTCCTCTGCTCTACCAACTGAGCTACCCAGCCATTTGAGGTGTGCCTTGTTTCAAGGCTTGATTAGTATAACCAAGGACGCGTTCCGGTCAACCGAGAATTTTAAAAAAGTTTTTGAGCACAGCCTCGGTTCTTTAAATCGGCACGTCAGAGGCATCAGCCGGCAGCAAGAAGTTTTTCGCTCAGAGCCGCACGGGCAAACTCACTTGGAGTCATCCCCTCGGCAGCCGCCCGTCGACGAATGGCCTCCTTCATTCCCAGAGGAATCTTGACCGACAGCGTTGCCGTCCCCTCACCTGAGAGTGGGGGCCGTCCATGCACGATCCCACCAACGGTGTGTTCGCCATCCGGAAACTCTCCGCGCTCGTACGACTCGCACCACGCGTCAATCATTTCATCCGTTACAACCTGACCATTAGCGGCCGTATACGTCTTGCCCATCATCGACCCCTTTGCCGAGCCCATTCAATCTCCTGCCAAAATTTCTTCTGGACTGGAGACAAGGCATGAATGATAAGCCACCCACGGACAAGCTCGACCGCGACAAGCTCCACGCTTCGTCCGTCTGGGAGCCATCCAATCGCAAGCCATCTCGGCGGCTCGTCCTTCGACTCGCGACGAATTCGCTCAGTAACCGCAAGCCAAGCGCTAAGCACCTGCTTTTCTGTCAGGTGCTTTTTAGCGTTGGGATGGATCTCAACATCCATGCATCTTCTCCTCCATCTTACCCAATTTCGTATGACGAAAGTCCGCTGTCGCCAATTCTTAAGTCGGCACGCGTTGGAGAGCAGGGGTCGAAACAATGATTGAAGAGCGTTCTAGTGCGGCCCAGGCGCCGGGGTAGGAACACATACGCCAGGGACATACGTTTTCGTAGCGCGCGAGGATATTGCCGTCGCGATCGATGAAGGCGATGTCGATGGGATAGGCCATAAAACACGTATGGACCGAAGAGCAGCGTGGAAACGCCATGACAAGCGGCAGGCCGTTGGCGGCAACCGGACACCGTCCCAGCATGCCGCGCAGGCGCACGACAAACGACTCCGCCACCGCAAACTCGGCCGGCGTCCAACCCAGCCTATTGAGTGCCCGCGCGTAGGCGATGTAGGACGAGACCGCGGTCACATGACCACCCCCGGGCGCCATGGATCGACCGTCACCGCGCGCTCGTGCGACAACGTTGTCGGCGCCCCCAGCGGAACGCCAGCGATGCTGAGAGAAGTCGGCCACGGCTCATAGTGCATGGTGCAGGTGTAGGTCCTAAACGTACCGGACAGGGAGAGCAGACCACCATCCGATGCCTCCGCGCCTTGCTCGCTCGACACTTCGATCTGCAAGTCATAGCCTTCCATGGCATTCAGAATTTGAGTCTGGACCGTCGCCGAGGCATCGACAGAGCTTTCGTCGCCCTCCCCCTCCGACGCCACGGCGTGCGCCAACACGATGTCGGGCACCACGCGGTCGAAGCGCGCGACAGCGCTGGCAAAGATCATGACGTTGTACACGATGAGTGCCAGCACCAGCAAAACGGGCGTAACCACTGCCATCTCCACCGTCGCTTGGGCGCGCTCCTCGCGCAGACGCATGCGGATACTCATTACGACCCACCGCCCAGAGCGCCAACCAGCGTGGCGACATCGACGGTGAGCGGGATGGAGCCGCCGCCGGGCAGAGGAATCTCCGCAAGCGTGAACACCGTACCGCTAATGGTGCGTTCGACTTGATATTCCAACGCCTCGCAAAGCGCCTTGGGATCGGTCACGCCCAACGGAATACCTCGCAGCTTGTCTTGCGCTTGAGAGAGACCGGCAATGTCAGACCCCGGACTCTTAATGACGTTGGCGGAATCGGTCAGCACCGGCTTTCGCAGGCGCAAGTCGCACGGTTCCAAACCCAGCGCCGCCACGGATGCCGAAACGGTATCGCCGAGCCACGATGCAATGGAGCCCAACGCGCCGCTGCCCCCTCCTAGGCCTTCAATCATCTCGTCCATAAGTTCGTCGGCCGAACCTTGGATATCACCGTATCCTACGAGCAGCCGTCCCCAAACATCCATGACGCCGTCGAGCACGCCGGCAACGCCGACCGAGCGTTCCTTCAATGTCGAGAAAAATCGCGAAAGCACGTTGTTTTGCGCCGTCGCCTCATCGGGCGCCAGCACCGCGGCAGAGATGGCACCGCGATCGCCAAGCCTGACTGCCGTGTTAAACGAAGAGTTAAGTTGATCGGGGCTGGCAATATCACCCGAAACTGCAAAGGCGACTACGCCGTTGCGGCCAGGTGGGGCGATACGCGGACGCTCGCCCGAAAGCGCTTTAATGGCCTGGTCAAACGCATTGCTCACACGGTCGGTCTCGTCTTCGGTCTGACGTTCGAGCTCGAGCTCTTTGTTGCGGCATTCGACGTAGCCTTCCAGGGCGTCTTTAAACTTGTCAAAGTGATACTCGAAGCCGTTTTCGATAGAGGTTGAAGGCGCCGCAACAGCACCAAGCGACGAAACGCCAAAATGGCATTTGCTGCATTTATCCTGTCCATCGTAATCGGCAACCGAAGCAAATCCGCTCGGCGTCCCTTTCTTATAGTTAGGGCAGGTCGTCCCGTAATGCAGATACGCCTTGTCATCGTTCACGCTCGTCGGCCACACCGCATCGGTATAGAGTTCCGTCGCCCGAACCTCATCAGAGTTGCGCGGCAGCAGCGGAATATAGGAGGAGACCCTGTCTCCGTTCTCGGTTATATGTGCCCGATCGACCTCCGCGCTCGCATAGGTATAAAACGCCTTACGCGCCGCAGACTCTGCCTTCATCTCGACACTCGAGCCGTGGGGCTTCTCATTTGTCAGACGCCAATGGTAGTAGTCCTTCGCGCGATCAAGGGCAACTTGGGGCTCCCACGTAACGCTCGATGAGTAATGCGGATTTTGAACACCGGAGAGATCCGTTAGGCTTTTCGCACGCTCCCACATGCAAGAACAGCTGCCGACCGAGCCCTTGTCAGACCCACCACAATCCGCCAGCCAAGCACGCTCTTTAGCCTTCGCCGTGTCCTCAGAAGCCTTCCGCAGCTCCTCGGCCGCACACTCTAAATCATCTGATGTGTCTTTAATGGCATCGGTCGAGATCTCGGACCCCTCGAGCGCAGCGAAGTCAGACTCGGATGTCCTGGGCACGGCAAGCGCCGTACCGGTATAGGCCACACTATCGGTATCCTGCGCCGACACCGCCTGCGTGGCACGCGCGGCGATCAGATACGGCAGAGCCGTCTCGATTTTCTGTAAGCCTTCCGATGCGCTTTTGGCAAACTTGTTGCGCGTTTTAATGATCTCAATCCCGGTGTCGACCATATTGCCGGCAACCGGCTCGGCACCCGGGATGAGGATGGCGACCAGGCCCGTCCCGATCGTGGCAAACCCCGCCAGCCCCAGACTCAAGATGCTCGCATCAACCACCGTGGCAGCCGTGTGATAGGACGACACTACGTTGGCACCCGCCAGCGCGCCGCTATCAGCCGCCACCTGGGTATCCCCGGCACGCGACATGCTCCATATCGCCGCGGTCGACGAAAACAGCAGCGTGAGCACCACCAAGATGACCACCGCAGAGGAGAGCGTGGTGTAGGCACCGTCTTCGATAAACAGGTCGATACCGGCTCGACCCATAAAGCCGCCTCGTTTGCGGAGAGCGCCTGGTCGACGGCGGGCCGCAAACCCTTGCGTCACCCGCAACAGGCAGCGCCTAATCCCATGCAGCAATCCACGAATCATAATCTCCCTCCAGCCATTCGGGACGCGATTGATACGAGACATCGACCTTGAGCTCAACGTAGCCGCCCTCGGCGGTACCACCCATAGCCTGCGCAAACGCACCGATTACAGGCAACGGCTTGACCTCGCCGGAAACGGACACGGACGAGACGCCACCCGCACCGGCCCGGCCAAGCTCGATATCCCACGACAACGGCCCGCCGACATGAAAGATCGAAACGTTGGGCACTGCGGCAAGTCGGCGGCGGGTGAACTCCTTAAGATCGTCGTCCTCCGCCGTCGTCGTGGTCATGAGCCGCGCGGTCTCGGCGGCGGCAGACTCCATGACCGCGCGCGTATAGAGCAGGCACACCGGTTGCAGCGCGAGAAGGATGAGTGTCAGAAACGTCGGCAGCAAAAAAGCGGCCTCGACCGTAGACTGCGCCCGGTCCTCGCGCGCGGCATCAATACAACGCGATGTCCTTAGCGGCCGCAGCGGCGTCGATAACCGACGTCGAGGCAACGCCATGGGATGCCGCCCGCTCAACCAGCGCCGCCAAGCGCCCATCGGTGCCGGCACGCCAAAGTCCCGCGATCGCCAGCACGATCGATAACAGCGCCACCGTGACGATGGCGTATTCGACCGTCGCCTGGGCAGATTCCTCACGCAGGACATCATGCATTTCACGATCCCTCCTTTGAGTCCGTTGCCTGCGGGCTCAGGCGCACGGCGCGCAGACGACACGAAGCATCGCCAGCATCCGCGGCAATTGTCACCATATCGACCCAGCCGCGTTCGTCGCGCACGATGGCGCCCCACACGTTTCCCTTGATGTCGAGATAGCCGCTCAGAGCAAGTTGCGCCGTGGGTACCTCGCGATAGGCACGCAGCATATCCGCCGCCGCTTCGGTCATCGGTCGATCCTCGGACCATGCAAGCCGGACCGCAATCGCGTTGCCCTCAGGCGAATCCGTCGCAGTGCCAGACCGCTTGTCGAGCGTCCGCAGAAAGGTTTGCGCCGTGACAGCGACATCCGAATCGTCCGCATCTCGCATCTCATCTTTTTGAGACGCCACCGCCGAATCTGAGCCCAAATCGGAGGCGGTCCCAGGACGCTGCTGCCGCGCGGCGTTAAGCCCCCAAAGCACCGCCGCTATCGCCACGGTCAGGCAAGCAAACACCAGCAGCACCCCGATGGGGCGCTCGCCTTCTACAGGCTGTTGATGCCCTCGCTGATAGCGTTCCATAGATCTTGGACCTTGCCCTTAAATGCGACGATGGCGATAATCGCGATCACCACGAGCACGCCGACCAAGATGGCATACTCGGTGGTACCCTGTGCACTCTCCTCCTGCAATAGTTCCTTGGCGCGCTGACGAACATGTGCCGCCCGGCAAAACGCCCAGCCCTGGACCTTGCCAGCAGCGTCAGTCATCGTGTTCATGTATTCCTCCCTACATCATCCCGCCTGCTCCCAGCAGCGGGCCCAATATGGACAGAAGCAACGCCGGCAAGATGAGCGTGCCGGTGGGAATCAGCAGCTTGACGGGTGCACGCTCGATCTCGCGCTCGACCGCGGCGCGATGAGCCGCACGGATCTCGCGACTTTGAGCGGCCAGCGTCTCGGCAAGTGGGGCACCCAGGGCGAGCGCCTGCCCCACCGTGATGGCAAAGGTCTCGAGCGCTCGCACGTCCAGGTCGCGCGCGGCGGCCAACAACTCGTCCTCACGCGTGCCCACGCCCACCTGCCACGCCATGCAGGCGCGCTCAAGGCGAAGAGCCAGCACTGACCGGCGGTTGGCGCAGAAAATCTCAAGCGCCGCATCAAACGAAAGACCGGCCGAAAGACCCAAGCGCACAACATCGATCATCTCGGACACTTCGCCGAGCGACACTCGCGCCGGGCCGCCCGCTCCAACCGCGCCCTTCACTCGCGCGGTCAGAGCATCGACCACCGAGCGACCCGCGGCAGCGACCAGCACCGCCTCGCGCTTGCAGGCCCCTGCGATCTTGCGTGCATCCGCCCGATCCAAACCCGTCGCGACAAATACACTCAGGGCGCACAGGCAAGCCGCAACTGCAACCGGGGCGCTCATAGCTCCACCCGCATAATGCGCCGGATAACCACCAGGGCAACGGCGTTGAGGGCAAGACCCAGCACCACAGCGCCCGCGCCGGCAGGCGTCGCAAGACCGCGACGAAAATCTGCCGAAAGCAGCGCCAACACCGCGCACATGCCCGCCGGCATCGCCGCGACCATATGCGCAGACATGCGAGCCTGCGACGTCTTAACATCCAGGCGGCGCTTGAGCTCAATGCGCTCCCCCACCATGCTCGACGCCTCGGACAGTAAGTCGGCAAGCGGAGCGCCGGTGCGCTGAGACACCTTAAGCGCCAAGGTCACAAGCGAAAGACCGGGGGCGTCGATACGCACGAGCAAGTCATCGAGCGCGTCGGTCGCCGAGATGCCGCAATCGATCGCCGCCGCCACCCGCAAAAACTCGGTATGCACTGGCTCTTGCGCATGAGCGCCCACAAAGCGCATGCCCTGGGCCAGCGAATGTCCCGAGGCAAGCGACATGGAAAGTGCGGTAAACGCCTCGGGCATTGCCTCTTCTGCATCGTGTTGCTCGCGCCGGCTCTCAAAGCCATCCCGAGCGGCACCAACGGCAAACGGAGCAACAAGTCCCAAGGCAAATCCGAGGGGCGATAACGACACCATCGTTAGTAAAACGCAGCAGACACCGCTCGATAGCAGCAGAAACGCCAAACGTCCCGAAGCATCTTCGATCACGAGGCCAAGGCGATGCGCCGGAGCCAGCGATGCCCACGAACGGGCGATCTTTTTCAGCAGATCGTTTTCCACCAGCTCACGCGGCAGCTTCTCTGCCACCGTCTCGAGCGCCTGACGTGCCAGCTCCGCCGGCGGTACCTGCGGCACACGAGGTTCCGCCCCGCACGCCGTCGCGACAGAAAGCCCTGCCAAGCCCCCTACGACGAGGGGCACAGTGATCTCCATTCGTCCACCTCCTCTTGTGTGAGCGTCCCCGACCGCAGGCCTTCTGCGATGAACGGCGGCTCGCGGTCAAGCGTCCAGGTGCGCTCGGCGGCATCGAACGTCACATAGCGCTCGAGCTCTACGCCGCCCGATGCGGCGCGTCGCACCCCCGAATACGAGGAGACGAAGCGCCTGCCATCGGCGTGGCGCTCGGACATCACGATACCGTCGAGTGCCATGGCAATCTGCTCCTCGATGAGCTCGCTCGGCAGATCGATGCCATAACGTGCAAGCAACGTCAGACGCACCACGGTCTCCTGTTCTGAACCCGCATGAAGCGTGGTGAGCGACCCGTCGTGGCCCGTGTTCATGGCCTGCAACATGTCGCAGCACTCGGCACCGCGCACCTCGCCCACCACGATGCGGTCGGGGCGCATGCGCAGGGCATTAGTCACCAGGTCGCGGATCGTCACCGCGCCCTCGCCCTCAATTGAAGCCTCGCGCGCCTCTAGGCGCACCACGTGCGGATGATGCGCAAACTTGAGCTCGGCAGAGTCCTCGATCGTCACGATGCGCTCGCCGGTGGAAATCTCACATGACAACGCGTTGAGCAGGGTGGTCTTACCAGATCCCGTGCCTCCCGCAACCGCCAGGTCCTGTCGCAGCGACACCGCACACGACAGCAGCTGCGCATACCAAAGCGGCAGCGATCCCAACCCCACGAGCTCGTCCAGCGAGCAGATACGGTCCGAGAACTTTCGGATGGTGAGAATCGGTCCGTCAATCGCCACAGGCGGAATCACCGCGTTGACGCGATAGCCCGTTTTGAGGCGGGCGTTGACGATGGGGCTGCGCTCGTCGATACGGCGGCCAAGTGGCGAGATAATGCGGTCGATAAGCACACGGATCTGCTCATCATCCTCAAACGCATGCTCGATGGGGTACAAGACGCCGCCGCGTTCAAAGAAAGCCGAGCGGCAGCCGTTGATCATGATCTCGGTAACGGTGTCGTCCTCGATGAGCGGCTGCAACGGCCCCAAGCCCACCACGTCATCCAAAATCTCGTCGATGATGGTCTCGCGCTCGGGCGTCGCGAGATCGGTCGGCTCCTCAACATTGAGCGCCGCCTCCACCGCAGGACGCAATTCCGAGCGGGCAAGTGCCGGGTCGATATAGGCGCTGATACGCGCCACTTCGTCGTAACCCATGCGGTCCATCACGGCGCGCTTGGTGCGTCGTTTCACGGCGCGGCGACGCCCCACATCTACAGGCGCTGCCGCCGCCGCAGCGCCGGCAGCCTTAATCCTCGTTTGCAGGCTCATCGCTGATCACCCTCGCGCGACCAGGGAAGGCGGATACGCGGGCGTTCGGTGCGCGTTGCACGGTCGGCGACCATATCGCTCCAAGGGCCGACGGCGCACCCCAGTTCCACGAGCATCTCGCGCGTGGCCTCGCGCACGCTAGTCGCAAAAGCGCTGGTCTGCCCCACTGCCTCGTCAGCGCGCCCAAACGCCATGAGCGCGGCGAGATCCTGCCCGCCATCGGCGATACGAATCTTGGAGCTTAACGCACAGGCAATCTCAAAGCGCATGGCGACGTCCTCGTCTGCCCCGCGCGCACCGAACCGGTTGAACACGGCGCTCATGCGCGTGCGCGGCACACCTACTCGACCTGCCAGTTCAATGACGCGCGATGCCGATGCCGCGGACGACACCGCCGCATCGCCAACGACCAGGCAACGGTCGCTCGCCGCCACCGCAGCCGCCACGGCGTCGCCCCAAAAGACCGAGGTATCGATAAAGACCACGTCGGATTCGCGACGCAGAACATCAAGCAGTAGCTCCACCGGACGTGCCATGAGCTCGGCTTGCTCGGGCGCCGCGACGGGACCCCAGAGCGTAACGCCCGGCGCCACGCGCATCGAAGCGGCTACGATATCCGGCTCGGTGAGCATGCCCGCCGCCGACGGCTCGATAAGTGCCGCCATATCGCGCGGAGCATCGACGCCTAACAAGTCGTAAAGGTTTCCAAACATCAGGTCCAGGTCGAGCACGGCGGCACGCAAGCCCAACAGCGACGATGTGTGTGCCATGGTGGCAACGATCGTCGACTTGCCGCAACCGCCCGAACCCGAAATAGCGCAGATGACTGGAGCTCGATGCGGCGGAGCGGTAGCGTCTGCCGGCGGCATCGGAGGCGGCGGGGCGGGCGTCGGTGACAGCGTCCCCGTCTCCCCCGCCGCAACCACGTGCTGCGTCCAAGCCGGCATGGCTGCTTGTTCGGTCTGCGAGGCAGGCTCGTTCTGCGCAATCTGCTCATGCTGCATCAGCGACAACTCGCCGCACCCGGCAAGGCCCTCAACTTCGTCGAGTTCATCCGCCAGATTCACGCCGTGCACGTATCCCATATCTACTGCCGGGGAGTCGCCAGCATGCTGCACCGGCCCTCCAGCGTCATCGTCTACAAGGGGGTTCCGGGGGCGCCGACCATGCTCGGCTTCCGCTTTTCCATAATCATCAACACGCGGGCCTCTTGTAGCGCGAGGCGCCCCGGGTTCCCTATCAACAAAAGCATCGGGCTCAATCGTCATGTGCCGATCGGAATCAACCGCTCCCTCGCCCGCGCGCCCGTTGCCGCATATACTGTGTGCAGCGATGACCTCGGTCGCCCCCGCGCGAAACAGCCCCTCGATATCCGACGGATCGAGCGCTTCTATCAACACGACCACGCGACTCACGCGGCCTTCGGCCGTCAGGCGCGCAACAGTCTTGCGCACATCTTCGGTATCAAACAGAGACGCCGCGATGATGGCAGCCCCGCGGCGCGACGGAAACGCCCGCGCCATGGAAACCAGCCCGTCCAGGTCACCCACGCGAAGCACCTGTGCACCCGCATCACGGCCCTCGACTTCCCGCTGCAACAGCCCGTAATCGCCGCACGCGCAGCACGCAAGCCAGATCGCCTTCATCACTCGTCGCCTCCGCTCTTTTTGCCGCGCGCCGTGGCGGGAATCGTCAAGCTGACCGTTCCCTTGCCCGAGGCTCCCAGCAGTTCCTTGACGTCTTCGGGGTCAGCCGCCAGCGTCACCCATTCGATCTTGCCCTCGCGCGTGGCACCGGAATCCTCACTGGTATCGATCACGTGCGCGCCGCACAGCCGATCGGTCACGCCGTCCTTTTGCACGTACACGTCCACGTAGCTGCCCACGCCCGTGGCACCGCCGACCGAGTGCTCGGCATCGACCGCCACCGAAACGGCAACCTTGCCCTTAGGCACCTCGAGCTTGCGGCTCTCGGCCTTGGTGTAGACATTGCAGATCACGGCGTTTTTGGGAATACGCGAAGTCGTCACGTCGCCGCGCACCTGGCGCAGCTCGGTCGCCGCGTCACGCGGCAGCAGACTCGTCAGCCATTCCTGGGTTATGACATTGGTCTCATCGAGGGTCTCGCCCACATCGATATCGCGCGCCGCGACGCATACCTCGACGCGATCGCCACCGTACTTGGCCAAGGTCTCAGCCTGGACCTGTTCGGCTTGCGAGCGGATCGACGAGCCGTAAACCATGCAAAGCAGAGCAGCGAGCACGCCCGCGACCAGACTGATGGCGATGCGCTTGCTCTTGTTCACGGCCGCTCCTCTCATGGCAGTGCCGGGCGAATGCCCGTACCACCATTGTCTGGGCGGTCAGAGTGCAAAGCGGCACAATCGCGATCTTGGTTTTCGATGTCAAACCAATCGCTGACCAAAAACTGACCAGCCCGTCAAGCTCGTGGCAAGGTTTTGGTTAGCACGTCAGCAAACTGCATGTTTCGAGGCTTTTCCACAGCAAAAAAGCCGTCTCCCGAACAGTTGGGAGACGGCTGTCATAGGAAAAATCAATTACAGATGGACATCGGGATCGAGCATTTGAGCACTCACGCGCATGGATGACGCCAGGTTTTGGAACGTTTCCAGACGCAGGCTGTCAATCTGCCCGGCGTCCTCGGCCTCGCGAACGGCGCAACCCGGCTCATGGGTGTGCGTGCAATCGCCAAACCGGCACGCGCGCGATGCCTCGACAATCTCGGGGAAGGCGCGCGCCAGACCCCGCTCGTGACCCACGAGCGGCAAACTGCGCAGACCCGGGGCATCGGCGATCACGCCGGCGTCGCCCGGCAGCGCCACCATCACGCGCGCGACGGTAGTGTGACGACCCTGGTCGTCGCGTTCGCGCACACCGCCGGTCGCCAACGTATCGTGGCCCAGCAGTGCATTGAGCAGCGTCGACTTGCCGGCACCCGACTCGCCCAGAATCATGGCGCAGCTCCCGGCAGGCACGCAGGCACGGACCTCGTCCAGGCCGCGGCCCTCGGCAGAGGACGTCACGATCACGCGCACGTTCGGACCCACCAGGCGGCGCACGCGGTCCAGATCGCGCTCGAGCTCCCCGGCATCGCAGCGGTCAGCCTTGGTGAGCACCACCACCGGCTCGGCATCGCAGTCGAGCGCCAACACCAGCGAGCGCGCCACACGGTCGAGCAGCACCTCGCCGGCACCGAGCGCCTGCACGATTAGCACGCTATCCACGTTGGAGCAGAGCACCTGGCGCTCTCCGCGGGCACGGCCGCGCCAACGCTCAAAGCTCGTACGGCGCGGCAGTACGCATTCAATCACGCCCATATCGTGCCCGGGAGCGCGGCGCACCGCCACACGATCGCCCACGGCAGGCAGCAGGACCTCGTCCCCACCGCGCGACTTGGCAAATCCCACGGCATGCTCGGCGCGGAAGGTATCGTCGGCAGTCGCCACCAGCGGAAACCCACGATCCAAGCGCACCACGGCGCCAAGCTGCATCTGCTCGGGCTCCTCGGCATGCGCGCAGAAATCATCAAAGGCAGCCTGCTGGGCTTCATCGACCGGCAGGTCATCAAACGCCGGAACGTCCCGCAGCGCGTCAAGCCCCGGTACACTCGCCAGCAACTCCTCAGCAGATGCGGGAGCCTCGGTCGCGAGCTTCCGACGACGATCACGCTTAGCCCGCGCCCCCGTCGTCTTTTTCTTCGCTTTAGCCTTAGCCTTGCCCACAAGCGCCTCCCAGCACCACAAATCACAACTGAGCAGGTATTTTCCCACAAAAAAGAGTCGGTCGAGCAAATGCTCGACCGACTCACACACTTTCCCTCAGCCAATGGTCCCGAGAGGTTATCCGAAGGCCCGCCCGCCGGGAGTGTTTTCTTCTGAGCGATCCCGCAGCGCGAAGCGCGAGGACCAGCGAAGAAGAAAACACGCAGGGGCGGGCCCGGACAGGTTAACTTACTCCTTCTCCACCGCGCGCATGATCGCCTTGTAGATCTCCATCAGCGGGATGATCAGGAAGGCCAGGCCCAGCGCGGCAAGAACACCCTTGAGCTCAAGCGTCACGGGGCCAAAGAACATCTCGGCAAGCGTCGGCTGCACGGTTACGATCACCGTCAGCACCAGCGCCAGCGCGGCGGAAGCCCACAGCCACTTGTTCTGCTTCTTCATGGTGAACAGCGACGCACGACGGCTGCGCATATTGAAGCAGTGGAAAATCTCGACCATGTTGAGCGTGATGAACGCCATCATCACGCCTTCCTCGTCGGCATTGCCGGCGATCATATCGGCGATGTGGATGTAGCCCATGTCAAAGTACACGCCCACAAAGAAGCTCGCCAGCACCAGCACGGTGATGATTAGGCCCTGGACCACGCAGTCCAGACCCATATGTCCGGCAAAGACGCCGTCCTTGGCGTTGCGCGGCTTGCGCTTCATGATGTCGCCCTCGGCATCCTCCATGCCAAGCGCGAGCGCGGGGAAGCAGTCGGTGACCAGGTTCACCCACAGCAGCTGCACCGGCTGGAAGATGGTAAAGCCGATGAGCGTGGCGATAAACACCGAGAACACCTCGGCAAGGTTGGCCGAAAGCAGGAACTGGATGACCTTGCGGATGTTGTCATAGATGCGACGGCCCTCTTCGCAGGCACCGATGATGGTGGCGAAGTTGTCGTCGGCAAGCACCATGTCGGCAACGTTCTTGGTGACGTCGGTACCGGTGATGCCCATGCCCACGCCGATGTCGGCGCGCTTGATGGACGGGGCGTCGTTGACGCCGTCGCCCGTCATGGCCACGATCTGATCGCGCGACTTCCAGGCCTCGACGATGCGGGTCTTGTGCTCGGGCTGGACGCGGGCGTACACGCCGTAGTCCTCGATGTGCGCGTCGAGCTCCTCGTCGCTCATGCGATCGAGGTCGGCACCGGTGATGGCATGGCTGCGATCGGTGACGATTCCCAGCTGCTTGGCAATGGCCACGGCGGTGTCGATATGGTCACCCGTGATCATGACGGTGCGGATACCGGCGTCGTGGGCCTCGCGGATGGCGTCGGCGACCTCGGGGCGGACAGGGTCAATCATGCCGGACAGGCCGCAGAAGACCAGGTCGTGCTCGAGCGCAGCGGGGCTGCAGTCGCTCGGGACCTCGGTGTAAGTGCGGCTTGCCAGCGCCAGCACGCGCAGAGCCTCGTCGGCCATGGCCTTATTGGCGGCCACGAGCTCGGCGCGGCGCTCCTCGGTCAGGGGGACGACCTTATCGCCCTCGTAGATGTGGGTGCACAGGCCGATCACCACGTCAGGCGCGCCCTTGGTGTACTGCTCGTACTCGCCGTCCAGGGTCTCGACGACCACGGACATCATCTTGCGCCCCGAGTCAAACGGGGCCTCGCCCACGCGCGGATGCTCGGCAGTCAGGCCGGTGAGGCCTGCCTTGCCGGCGTCGTTGACAAGCGCACACTCAGTCGGCTCGCCCACGGCCTCGCCCAGCTCCTCGTCCCACTGGGCATCGGAGCACAGGGCCATACCGGCCAGGAACTTCTCCTTGGGCGCGGCGAGCTCGTGCTTGACGACGGTCATCTTATTCTGGGTAAGGGTGCCGGTCTTGTCGGAGCAGATAGTCTGCGTGCAGCCGAGGGTCTCGACGGCAGAGAGCTTGCGGATAATCGCCTGGCGCTTGGCCATCTTGGTCACGCCGAGCGAAAGCACGATGGTCACGACGGCGACCAGGCCCTCGGGAATGGCGGCGACGGCGAGCGAGACCGCGACCATAAAGGTGTCGAGCAAGGCGGTCGGATCGGTAAGGACGTTGCCCACGCCGTGGCGGAGGATGTCAACGCCAAAGATCACGACGCAGATGACGATCACCATGATGGTGAGGATGCGGCTGAGCTCGGCGAGCTTCACCTGCAGCGGCGTGAGTTCTTCCTTGGCCTCGGCCAGGGCGCCGGCGATCTTGCCCATCTCGGTATCCATGCCGGTGCCGACCACGACGGCGCGGCCGCGGCCGTACACGACGGTGGAGCCCATGTAGCACATGTTCTTGCGGTCGCCGAGCGGCACGTCGTCGGTGCCCGCGGCAAGCTCGATCACGTTGGCGTGCTTCTCTACGGGCACGGACTCGCCGGTGAGCGCGGCCTCTTCGATCTTCATCGTGGCGCTCTCGAGCACGCGGCAGTCGGCCGGGACGGAGTCGCCCGCCTCGAGCATGATCACGTCGCCGGGCACGAGCTCGGCGCTCGGCAGGTGCACGAGCTTGCCGTCGCGCAGCACCTTGGACTGCGCCGCACTCATCTCCTGCAGGGCCTCGAGGGCCTCCTCGCTCTTGGCTTCCTGGACCACGCCCAGCACCGAGTTGACGATAACGACGAACATGATGATGGCAACATCGGCAAAGTCGGGCTCGCCCTTGACCATGCCCGTGAGCGCACTGATGACGGCGGCAACGATCAGCATGATGACCATGGGGTCGGCCATCTGCTCAAAGAAACGCTTCCACAGCGGTGTCTTCTCGGCTTCCTCGAGCTTGTTAGGGCCTGTCTTGGCGAGGCGCGAAGACGCCTCGTCGTTGCTCAGGCCGAGGTTCTCATCGACACCTTGGTCGCTGAGCACCTCCGCCGCGGCGGACAGGTATTCCTTTTGCATATAGAGTCCCCTCCTGGGATTCGGGCCACTCAGCAGATTGATGCCCGATCATAATTCCCAGGAGAAGGGCAAGGGCTCATCAAGGCTGCCGTGCTGAGCGGCAGTTGATAGTGGAGCTATGGTAACCCAAAACGACGCGTCTAGCCAAAACAATCCATTTGGAAATGCGGTCCGCACGCAACGGTGCAGACCGTGTGATGCTCAACATTGATAAAACGTTTTTTCTTCGGCACATCGTCAAACTGAAATATCGCCCAGATAGCAGCGGTTGGAGCGGTTGGTAAAGTTTTTTCATATACCGTTTATTCCGCAAAAAATGAACTTCTAATTCGGCATACGGTCGATTTTATGGGGTATTCGGTCGGCATTTCGTTATAATCAACACGGTTTTATTTCTTATGGTTTATCTATCAGCGCAAGACGATGTCAGATGGAGGTCTGAATGTACAAGCGCACTAAGATTGTATGCACCATGGGTCCCGCCTGCGATAGCGACGAGACCATCCGCGAGATGATCAAGGCGGGCATGAACGTCGCCCGTTTTAACTTCTCGCACGGCTCTTACGACGAGCACCACGGTCGTATCGAGCGCGTCCGTCGTGTTTCCAAGGAGCTCGGTATGCCCGTCGGCATCCTGCTCGACACCAAGGGCCCCGAGGTCCGCACCGGCCTTCTGGTCGACGGCAAGAAGGTTGCCGTCAAGACCGGCGATAAGATCGTCGTCACCGCTCAGCCTACGTCCGAGGATTTCCACGGCACCGCTGAGCACATCTCCCTCGACTACCTGGCTCTGCCCTCCGAGGTCGAGAAGGGCTCCCTCATCCTGATCGATGACGGCCTGGTTGCCCTCGAGGTCGAGTCCGTCGACGGCCAGGACATGACCTGCGTCGTCAAGAATGACGGCCTGATCGGCGAGCGCAAGGGCGTCAACATGCCCAACGTCAACATCTCGCTGCCCGCCATCACCGAGCGCGATCGTCAGGACATCCTCTTTGGCCTGACCGAGAACATCGACTACATCGCCGCTTCCTTCATCCGTGACGGCGAGTCCGTCCGTGGCATCCGCAAGCTTTGCCGCGAGAACGGCGGCGAGCACGTGACGATCTTCCCGAAGATCGAGTGCGCCCTGGGCGTCGAGAACTTTGACGAGATCCTCGAGGCTTCCGACGGCATCATGGTCGCCCGTGGCGACCTGGGTATCGAGATCAAGCCCGAGCTCGTTCCGCACATCCAGAAGGAGATCATCGCCAAGTGCAACGCGGCCTACAAGCCCGTTATCACCGCTACGCAGATGCTCGACTCCATGCAGCAGAACCCGCGCCCGACGCGCGCCGAGGTTGCCGACGTTGCTAACGCCATCTACGACGGCACCGACGCCGTTATGCTCTCTGGCGAGTCCGCTGCCGGTAAGTACCCGGTCGAGGCCGTTAAGATGCAGGCCAGCATTGCTCTCGAGACCGAGAAGTACCTCCCGGCCCACGCTCCGCTCGAGGTTCCGGCCGACGCTCACGGCACCCGCGTCGTCAACAACGTTGTGGGTATGTCCGCTGTGAACATGGCCACCACCGTTGGCGCCAAGTGCATCACCGTGCCGACGACCACCGGTCGTACCGCACGCCTGATCTCGCACTTCCGTCCCAACATGCCGATCTGCGCGTTCTCCCGCCACGAGTGGGCCGTCCAGCAGATGATCATGTACTGGGGCGTTATCCCGCACCAGGCCGAGATTACCCAGGGCACCGTCAACGGCACGATCGTCAAGGCGATCGAGACCGCTAAGGAGCTCGGCTACGTCGAGGCCGGCGATCTGACCGTCGCTACCGCCGGCGATCCCCGCATGAGTGTTCAGCTCGAGGACAAGGTCTCCTCGACCAACGTCGCTTACGTCGCTCAGGTGCGCTAAATCGCACTTGCAAGCACGCTTGCATTGCAAAAGGGCCCGGAAGGCTTTGCCTTCCGGGCCCTTTTTTGTACCAATGCCAGCACACAGCAAAACACGCACTCATTTCTTTACCAAAAGCGCAAAATCCACCCTTCGAGGCCAAAAAAAAAGCCTCAGGCGCTAAAAGTGTTCACCCGGTGGCAAACCCACACCTTATCCGATGCTGCTGAATCGTTTTAGCAAGAGCCGGATCGACCGCGTTTTCGGAAGTGCGGGGAAAAATTGCTTACCCCCGAGCACAAGCCCTTTTATTTCAACAAAACCCCTGATAAAGTTGGCTTAAATACCGCTTGTGTCTGACCTATTTGTCTTTTTCCCCGCACTTCCGAAACGAATAGCTTTTCTAGCCCAATCAACGCTCAAACGATCGGATCGCCATGTCATTTCTTGCCTGCGGACCCGCGGCTTTTCAGTACTATCGCATCCCGCCCCAGATACTCGGACTCTATCCGGCAATCCTGCCGCCCGACCATGACCATCGCTTGGTGCATTACTCAAAACAGCCAGTATTTAAAGACTTGCTCGGCACACCAGTTTGGAGATTCGTGGGCGAAAGAAAACAACGCGCGAACGGAAAGCTATTTCACAGCCGTCTGCTAACCCAAGAGCCGCCTCCTGGGTCGTTTAGGCAGACTGAGCATGGGTTTGATGTCACGTCACCGGAATTCACACTGCTCAACCTTGCTACGCAGGTCTCACGTAACCAGTTACTCATGGCTTGCTACGAGATGTGCGGTTCCTTTGCAGTGTTTACGCCCTGTAAGCGTACGCAACAGCAACTTGATGAGGCAATGTCACTTAAGCTCATTCCGCCCGACTGTGGTTGGAAGCGTGTTGTCGACACCAAGGGCAATGACACCAACTTGTGGAAGCGCGCGCCGCTCCTCAGCGCGGGGGAGATCGCCGCGTTCGCCAAGCAGGCCGCAGGTCTGCGCGGCGTTAAGCAGCTCCGCTGGGCCGCCGAACATATGACGGGACAGACCGCCTCGCCCTTCGAAGTCCAGACGTCCATACTCATCTCGCTCCCCCGCGACGAGGGCGGCTTGGGCATCGACATCACCAATAACGCGCGCATCCCGCTCAGCGAAGCCACGCGCTCACTGTATGACAAAACCTGCTGCTACGCCGATATCCTCATCGAGAGCAACACCGACAGCATGGGCGTCATTCTGGAATGTCAAGGCCGCTCAGCCCACGACAGCGAAGCCGCAAGTCTCTCCGATGCCGAGCGCACCACCGCCCTCACAAGCATGGGCTATGACGTTATCCAGATAACCTATGAGCAAATCAAAGACACGAAGAGCTTTAACAACATCGCCGAACTCATCCATAAAAAGGCGGGGCTCCCCTACATCCCAAAGACCGATCAGGAACGCACCACCGAAGATGCCCTGCGACGGGAGCTGTTGGTCGATTGGGATGAGCTGTTCACTGCCGGGCCGGCCAGCTAGCAGCTAGCGATCAGGGGCAGAGCAGGAACACCGGGTGATGCGACGCGGACGGCAAATCCCGCCTCGGTCAGCTCGATGACCTCGGTAAACGTTGCATCAAAAAACTCCTCAGTTAGCAGGCGGTATGGCGGATGATCGGGCTCGCCGGGGTTTTCGCGTACAATCTCGTGCATGACGCCGATAGTCTTGAGCACATATTCTTTATGGATGGGATACTGCCCAAAACGCGTCGCAGCGGTATAGAGGCGATCGGTCGCACGCGGAATGGAAACGATGCCCAGCGTCTTGCCAAACCAGTCAAAGTCGCCTTGCTTTTTAATGCGGAATTCCTCGCACGGCTTGCCGCCGTGCGCCTCCAGGTACTGATTCACGCGCGTATTCCATACGGTATCCGCCACCAGATGCGACCAGACGCCCAGCGTCAAATCGAGCAGCGACTGCGCCACGTCACCGGGCGCGAGCGAAAGCTCGCTAGCACCGGGACCAGCAACCGGCTCGGCGTCCTTGTAGCGTTGGGGATAATGCACCCGATTGAGTCGCTCGCGCTCCTCGGCGATCGAGGTCGCGGCAGCCGGCGTACCAACAGACGCCCCTTTGAGCAGCGGCGCCACATAGGTATCCCAGAACTCGTGCTCGCGCGGCTTAGGGATAGGCTCGGGGTTTGCAAAGTGCGTAATGCGATACGGAATGGGATCAGCGATACCAGGGACCATATAGCCCACGAAGATATCCGGAACCACGCAGCCAAACAAAAAGGCATTGCGGTCGCGCACGCTATTGGCAAGCGCGCCGGTGCACTCCAGCAAACGCTCCGTCTGAGCGATATGAATGTTCCAGCTTGGCATAGCCACCCCCATAAAAACCTGGATAACTATACCATCACGGCAAAGCCGCGCGGGCCGCTACGCACGCTCTACGCAGCAACTATTCCGCAGCGCCGCTCTCGGTTCCATACGAAGACACCGGCGCCTCGACCACATGGTGATATCGATCGATATAGATGGCGCGGGCACCCAGGCGTCGTACCAAATCCTGATGGTGCGTGCTCATCAAGACCGTCTTACCGGCAGCAACATAGGCCAGTAGAAAGTTGACCACGATGTCGCACGAGTCCTCGTCAAGTCCGTTGGTAGGCTCGTCGAGCACCAGGATATCGGGGTTCATCGACACGACGGCAGCCAGCGCCACGCGCTTCTTTTGCCCGCCCGAAAGCTGATAGGGCGAGGCATCGACCAGATCGGCAACCTGGAACAGCTCCATGGCATCGCGCACGCGGCGCTCGAGCTCGTCTGCCGGCAGCCCCATCTGCGCGGGACCAAAAGCAACTTCCTCGCCCACCGTAGCGCAGAACAGCTGGGCGTCGGCATTTTGAAACACAAAACCTACGCGCTGATGAAAACGCTGAGCGGCCGCGGAATCCTTTAGAAACGCCGCGTCGATCGCGTGCCCGTCAAACAGGTATGCCCCTGCGTCCGCGAGTTCAAGGCCGTTAATAAGGCGCATAATCGTCGTCTTACCGCAGCCGTTGGGACCGAGCAGGGCAACGAGTTCACCACGATCGACCTGCAGCGACACACCATCGACAACCGTATGGCCCGCATAGGAGAACACCACGTCGCGCAGCTCGATGAGCGGCGTGGCCTCGGCGCCGCCCGCACCGTTCGTGCCCGCCGCACTATTCATATCGATCGTCAAAACGTCGCCCTTCCCTAGTTGCATCCCCAGCCGGAACCAGCAGCGCCTACAGCACCGCGCACAACACTGCCAGCAGCGCCACGCCGGCCGCATAGACCGCATCGCGCCAGCCAAACCCGGCGCGCGCGGCAGCCGGATACGCACCGGCAAAGCCGCGGCAAAGCATAGCCTCGTCCATCGCGCGGCTGCACTCCATCGCCTTGATAAACGTCATGCCCATGATACCCGCCAGCGAGTCGGTGCGCGAAAAACCCGCAGGCGCGGAACCGACGCTGCGCAGCATGACCGATTCGCACAGATCGTGCGCCGTGCGTCCCAGCACCTCGATATGCTTGAGCGCCATATCGAAAGTAAAGATGACCTCGTCGGGCAGGTGCAGCATCTTAAGCGCCGCCGACATGCGGCTCCAGGTGAGCGTCCACGAAACACCCAGCACCAGCGACACGTTAATGAACGTCTTGAGTGCAATCTTGAGCATGGCGCCCGTGGCAGAAGCACCCAGCAGCAGGGCAGGCAGCGCCAGAACCACGGCAAACCCCGCGGCAGCCAACGCCGGCACAAAGGTAGCGCGCAGCCCGCGTACGGGGCGCACCGCGACCAGCACCAACGCGATCGCCGCCATCAACATCAGGTACAGCGGGCTTTGCGTCAGACACACGCACAGAACGCAGACGAACATCCCCACCAGGCGCACCGGAGCCGAAACGCAAGAAAGGGCGCGGTCGACCATCGACCCGCCCTCGTTCGCGCCTCCACCCAGGCGAACCCGCTCAAGCAGGCTCGCCAGGTGCAGGACATTCTTTTGCATTACACGATGCCGAGCCCCCGCGGGCTCGTAACACTGCTCGACCGCAAGCCAGCTAGGCAGCTCGACCGTCGCCATGAGCACCGCTTTCCTTGACCGTCAGCGAGACCAGGCGGAATGCGATGGTGAGCACCGCCACGCCAATCACGCCCGAAAGAATATACATCGCAGCCTGGCCGGCAAAGCCAAGGCCCTGCTCCTCGGAATAGGCCTGCAGATAATCGCCCGTAGGCAGAGCGTCGGCAAAGGTCGGGGTATCGAGGCCGACCGAAGCCTGCAGACTGTCGTCACCAGTCTCCTGAACAGCGGTCGCGGCGCCCTCGGCGTCCCACTCGCCCCATGCGTCACCTGTGGCCAACAGGCCCAGCGGCGTGGCCACGACAAGCACGGCGACCAGGATGAGCGTGGGGACCAGCGAGGTCTTCTTGGCGGCAGCGCCCTCGGCAGCAAACTGGCCATCGACGGCCTCGGGCCCGACGATAACGCTCGGCGCCGTCTTCTTAATGAAACCGTAGATGGCGGCCGTCGCCACGCCCTCGACCACGCCAGCAACCAACATATGCGGAATCATCATGGCCGGAATGGCAACGGACAGCGGGAAGGGGCAGTACAGTGGAGCGCCCGAAGCGTTGGTGAAGAGCATCGGCTGAATACCGAACTCGATCGCCGCGCACAGGGCCGCCAGACACAGGCCGACCCAACCGCTCACGATGGCAGAAACCGAGGTGCCCCAGCTCTTGTCGTGCAGACGGCTGTTGAGCGCACGGAACACGATAGCAGCGGTAAACGGCAGCACAAAGGCCATGTTAAAGCAGTTTGCGCCAAAGGACAGAACGCCGCCGTCGCCAAACAGCAGCGCCTGCAACGCCAGCGCGACCGAAACCGCGATGGCCGCGGCCTCCGGGCCTAGCAGCAACGCGATGAGCGCGCCGCCGACGGCGTGGCCTGTGGTGCCGCCAGGCAGCGGCACGTTGAACATCATGAGCAGGAAGGGGAACGCGGCGCAGATGCCCAGGAAAGCCATATGCTCGCGATCGAGCGTGGCGCGCACCTTCTTGATGCAGTGGACCCAAACGGGCACCATCGCCACCGCCATGACGGCATCGGTCTGCGGGGACAGATAATTATCTGGAATATGCATGAGCTCTCTCAATCAGAACGTTGCGTGTTACGTATCCAACAATCCGTAACACCGACTCTGCATACTAACAAAAAGGCGCACCGCCCACAACGCAGCACGCCCTTGCAATACGTACGTTATTAACCCAGGTCCACACACCGCCCAATAAAGGGCCCATGCACTCCCAACTTTCCGGTCACCCGGAAGAAGGTGCAGTCCGCTCGCAACAAGGTTAACGCAGGAACCCGCCCCCGAGAGGGGTTTTCTAAGGCAACATCCCGCAGCCGCAAAGCGGCGAGGTCGTTGCCGTGAAAACCCCGCAGGGGGCGGGTTCCGAACGGCAAAGATTACGAGCGAACCTCGCCGTTTACGCCCTTGCACACCTTGGTGACGATCTTCTGGTGCGCCTTCTCGACCTCTTCGCTGGTGAGCGTGTGGTCATCAGAGCGATACGTAAGTGCGAAGGCCATGGACTTCTTGCCCTTGCCGATGCGGACCGGATCGCGGTAGACATCGAACAGGCGCACGCCCTCGAGCAGCTTGCCGCCGGCACTCGTAATACGACGCTCAAGATCCTCGCAGGTCACAGTGTTGTCGACCACGATAGCAAGGTCGTGCTCAACGGCCGGGTACTGCGAGAACTCACGGTAGTTCTCCTGATTGCGGGCGCCCTTGATCAGCTTGTCCAGATCGAGCTCAAAGGCAACGACAACCTCGTCAATGCCCATAGCCTCGCGCGCCTCGGGGTGAATCTCGCCGACCCAGCCCAGCACGGTGCCGCCGGACAGAACCTCAGCCGCACGGCCCGGCTGCAAAAAGGCATAGCCCTCGCCCTCGACGGGACGGAAGCGGACCTTCTCGATGCGCAGCTGGGCGAGCAGCTCCTCGACAATGCCCTTGCCAAAGAAGAAACGCAGCTTGCGGTACTTCATGTTCCAAGACTGCTCGCTCCACTGGCCCGAGAGCACACCCGCCACGGACTTGGTCTCCTTGGGCAGGCTGGCATTCTCGCGACCGTGGAACAGGCTGCCGACCTCGTACAGATGCACGTTAGGCGTGCCGTGGGCCTCGTTGTAGGCCACAGACTGCAGCAGACCCGGCAGCAGCGAGCGGCGCATCTCGGTCTGCTCGGCCACCAGCGGGTTCATGAGAACCACGGGGCAGCCGCGGCCCTCGGTGGACATACCGATCTTCTCCAGGTCGCCCGGGGCGGCAAAGCCAAAGGTCGTAGTCTCGTTGAGGCCACAGGCGCGCAGGATCTCGCCGACCTTGCGGGTGAGCTTCTGCTCGCGGGTCAGGCCGCCGATGTGGTTCTTGGCAGCCGGGATGGTCGCCGTCACGCGGCCCATGCCCCACAGGCGCAGGACCTCCTCGATCAGGTCGATCTCACGCGGCAGGTCGGGACGGAAGCTCGGCGGCGTGACCATGAAGTCCTCGCCGTCGCGCTCGACGGTGCAGCCCAGACGGGTGAGCGAACGCTCGATAAAGTCGGGCTCGATGTCGGCACCGCAGATGGCATGCACGCGGGCCAGGCGCAGCCTAATGCTGTCGATGGTCTTGGGCGCGGGGAACACGTCCACATAGCCGGGGGCGACCTCGCCGCCGGCGATCTCCTCGATAAGCGCGCACGTCACATTGGCGACGTCCACGCAGCCGGTCTCGTCGACCTGGCGCTCAAAGCGGATGGAGGCGTCGGAGATCAGCGACAGGTCACGGCTGGTGTGCGAGGTGCGGCCGGCGTTGAAGCAGGCGCTCTCGACCATCACGTCAACGGTATCGTCCTCGATCTCGGAATCCATGCCGCCCATAACGCCGGCCAGCGCCACGGGGCGCTCGCCGTCGGTGATAAGGCCCATGCCGGCGTCGAGCACGCGCTCCTCGCCATCGAGCGTCGTGAATTTCTCATCCTGCTGGGCGGCGCGAACCACCACGCGACGGTGGCCATCGCGCTCGGCAAAGGTGTCCAGGTCAAAGGCGTGCAGCGGCTGACCGGTGAGCATCATCACATAGTTGGTGATGTCGACGATGTTGTTGTGCGGGCGCACGCCCAGGGCGTTAAGGCGCTTGACCATCCAGTCGGGCGACGGGCCGACCTTCACGTTGCGCACGATGCGGGCGACATAGCGGTCGCACAGGCCCTCGTCGGCAATCTCGACCGAAAGCTCGTCGTCGGTCGCGCGGCCGGTCTCCGCCTTGATGACGGGCAGCTCAACGTGGAAATCGCGGTCGAAGATGGCACCGGTCTCGCGGGCCATGCCAATCATGGACAGGCAGTCGGGGCGGTTGGGCGTGATCTCGCAGTCGAGCACGGTGTCGCTCGAGCCCACATACTCGGCAAACGGCATGCCGCAGGGCGTATCCTCGGGCAGGATCATAATGCCGGAGTGGTCGCCGCCCAGGCCGAGCTCGCGTGCGGAGCAGTTCATGCCCATGGACACGACGCCGCGAAGCTTGCTCTTCTTGATCTTGACGTCGCCGGGCAGAACTGCGCCGATCATGGCCGTGACGATGTGGTCGCCGGCCTCGAAGTTCTGCGCGCCGCAGACGATCTGCAGCGGAGCGGGATTGCCGTCAGCGTCGAGGTTCTTGTCACCCACGTCGACCGAGCACACATACATATGGTCGCTATCGGGGTGCGGGGTCTTGGTGAGCACCTTGGAGGTCACCACGTGGTCGAAGGATTCTCCCACGGTGTCAATCGCCTCGACCTCGGTGCCGGTACGGATATATTCGTCCGAAAGAGTCTTGGGATCCTCCGGAATATCGATCATGGTCTTGAGCCAGTCGTAAGAAACGCGCATCTAACTGGTCTCCTTTCATCTGTAACGTCTGCAATAAACAGACGGAAAACTCCAGCTACGGAGACGGGTTTCCGAGGTGCCGCAGATTGCCTTGAAAGAGGAGGGCCGCGTACTTAGGTACGCAACCGACGATTGAAAGGCAAGGTGCGGTGGCTCGGGAAGCCGCCGGGACAGGTCAACTTAAAATTGGTTCAAGAAGCGCATATCGCCTGTCATGAGAGTTCTGAGGTCGGGCAGGTCGTAGCGCAGGGCCGCGACGCGCTCGGCGCCAATGCCAAAGGCGAAGCCGGTATACTTCTCGGGGTCGATGCCACAGTTGATAAGAACGTTGGGGTCGACCATG
The DNA here is from genome assembly GCA_900543275.1 of uncultured Collinsella sp. Classification (GTDB taxonomy): domain Bacteria; phylum Actinomycetota; class Coriobacteriia; order Coriobacteriales; family Coriobacteriaceae; genus Collinsella. Next base: position 25,136 of record UQQL01000005.1, read on the forward strand.
CCGCAGCCCAGGATCTCGATCCAGCCGCTGTGCTTGCAGAAGTTGCAGCCCTTGCCGCCGCAGACGTGGCAGCTCACGTCCACCTCGCAGCTGGGCTCGGTGAAGGGGAAGAAGTGCGGGCGGTAACGCGTCTTGCGATCCTCGCCAAACATGCACTTAACAAAGTAGTCGAGCGTGCCCTTAAGATCGCCAAAGGTGACGCCCTCGTCGACGACCAGGCCCTCGATCTGGTTGAACTGCGGCAGGTGGCAAGCGTCGGCTGTATCGGGACGGTAAACGGTGCCCGGGCAGATCATGTAGATGGGCGGCTTTTGCGACTCCATAGTGTGGATCTGCACGCCCGAGGTCTGGGTGCGCAGGAGCACGTCGGACTCGCCATGGGCGTGGGCCTCGGGGTGCGCGACGCTGCCGGGGTTGTTGTCGACCACGTAGAAGGTATCGCGGGCCGAGCGGCTCGGGTGATCCATGGGGGCGTTGAGCGCGGTGAAGTTGTAGTAGGAGGTGTCGACCATGGGGCCGGACTCGACGGTGTAGCCGATGCCGCAGAAGATGTCCTCGGCCTCCTCGATAATCTGCTTGATCAGGTGCTGGTGGCCGATCTGCGGACGGATGCCCGGCAGCGTGATGTCGACGGCGTCGTGCTCCAGTGCGCGCTTGAGGGCGGCGGCCTTCATCTCGGTGTTGCGCTCGTCGAGCATGCCCTCAATCAGCTGGCGCATCTCGTTGGCGCGCTTGCCCATGACGGGGCGATCCTCGGGGGCGAGCTTGCCCATCATGCGCATCAGGCCGGTGATGCGGCCCTTGCGACCGAGCAGCTCAACGCGCGCAGCCTCGAGCTTGGCGGCGTCGTCGGCGCCTGCGACGAGCTCCTTGGCCTCTTCCTCGAGTTTGACCAGATCATCAATCAGACTCATGTCTTCCCTTTCGTCTCTCGCGCTCCCCGCTCGCCGGGACGACTGCCGCCGCCTGGCGTTGTGAAAACGCGGCCCGGTTCGGTAACAAAAAACCGCCCTCGGGCATGTACATTGCCCAAGGACGGTTGAATTCCGCGGTACCACCTTGTTTGACGCGGCGGATGTCTGGCCCGCCGTGCCCACTCTGCGCCCCTTATCGCGAGGCTCACGGCTTCCCTACTGGGGACATCGCCGCCGCTGGCCGCGTGCCCGTTGAGGTCGCTGCTCGGGAGTGAACGCTTGGCCCTTGTCACCGCAGGAAGGCTCGCAGCCCATGACCTTCCCTCTCTTGCCGGCGACGCGGCGGGCAAAACCCTCTCCGTCAACGCATTGGGCTATAGGATAACACATTCTGCGTGTGCATCGCCGCGTTCCGTTTTGTTCGCACTGGGTACAAGGCAGGTAGCTGTGCAAACTGGCCGCACGCCCACCCGTGGCGCTCGACCTGCGAGATCAAGGATATAGGTATGGGAAAGAAACTCGATAAGAAGGCCAAGCCTGCAGCGGGCAAGACATCCAAAGGCATGAAGGTCGATAAGGCCGTCAAAAAATTCCGCAAGCTCGAAGGCAAGCTGTGGACTCGCGAGTACCTGCTCAAGATTGCCGAGTTCGATGGAGCGACGATTGCTCCTGCCAACGGCGCAGCAGCGCGTGCCGACGCCATGGGCACGCTTGCCGGCGAGCATCACAAGCTGCTGACCAGCGAGAAGTCCGTTGAGCTCGTACGCTCGTTAGCGCGCGAGACCGTCGCCGGCGGCAAAATCGACGACCCTCAGCTGCTCGACGAGATCCGTGTGCTCGGCCGCGATCAACGTGAGGCCAGTGCCATCCCCACCGAAGAAGCCGAGGCCTGGACCAGGCTCACCTGCGAGGCGGACGCCGTGTGGCACAAGGCCAAGGCAGCCAACGACTGGGCGAGCTTTGAGACCTATGTGGATAGAATCGTCGCCCAACTTAAGCATCAGGCCGAGCTCATGGACCCCAAGCGCGATCCATACGACGTTTGGCTCGACCAGTACGAGCGCGGCCTTTCCGCCAAGAGCTTCGACGCGTTTTGCGACGAGGTCAAGGCCACGGTCGTGCCGCTCGTGCATGCCATCGGCGAGCGCGGCCAGCAGCCGGCTGCCGACTTTTTGCACGCCCACGTGCCCGAGGCTGCCCAGCGCGCCATGAGCTTCGACCTTATGAAGCTTGTCGGCCTGGACCTGGACGACACCACGCTTGCCTTTACCGAGCATCCGTTTAGCGAGGGCTTTGCCGTGGGTGATGCGCGTATTGCCACGCACATCTATGAGGACGACTGCATCTCCAACGTCTACAGCATCATCCACGAGGCAGGACACGCCATGTACGAGCTGGGCGTGAACCCCGCCTATGCGCGCACGTGCCTGGAGGGCGGCACCTCTATGGGCATCCACGAGAGCCAGAGCCGCTTCTTTGAGAACACCGTGGGCCGCAGCCGCGCCTTTATGGGACCGCTGCTCGAGGTGCTGCGCCGTCACGCGCCCGAGGTCTACGGCGACGTGGACGAGGACACGCTCTACTGCGCCGTGAACATTGCGCAGCCGTCGCTGATCCGCACCGAAGCCGACGAGCTCACCTACCCGCTGCATATTATGGTGCGCTACCAGATTGAGCGCATGCTGTTTGCCGGCGAGGCCACGGCCAAGGACATCCCCGCGCTTTGGAACCGCTTTATGGACGAGTACCTGGGCCTTCCCGTTCCCGACGACACGCGCGGTTGTCTGCAGGACACGCACTGGAGCGGCGGCTCGTTTGGCTACTTCCCCACCTATGCGCTGGGCAGCGCCTACGACGCCATGTTTGTGCCGGCCATGTGCCGCGACGGCGTCGACCTTACCGGTGCCTGCGCGAGTGGCGATCTGTCACCCGTTCGCGCGTGGCTGGGCGAGCACATTTGGCAGTGGGGTCGCGCCAAAGACGCGCCGGAGCTTATCGAGGGTGCATGCGGCATGCCGTTCGACGCCCGCTACTACTGCAGCTACCTGCAGGACAAGTTCACCACGCTCTACCAGCTGTAAGGATTGACCAGCACGCCATCGCCAACGCCAACCATGTTGACGCCAATGTCTTGGCAACGTCAGCGAAAACGACCCTAAGCGAGCAAGGCGACGTGAAATGAAAGGGCGCTGACCTTCTGGTCGCGCCCTTGAAATTGAACGTCAGATTGCCGCTTAGGGGCGTTTGCAGCGTCGAGCAGTTACGCGGTTTGGTAAAACCGCGTAACTACAGGGCTTCCAGTGCGGCGGCGATGCGCTTCATGGCGGCGTCGGCAGCGGCTTGCTCGGGGGCCTCGGCCAAAACGCGGATCACCGACTCGGTTCCGCTCTTGCGCACCAGCACGCGGCCCTCGCCTGCCAGCGCAGCCTCGGCCTCGGCGATGGCGTTCTGCACGCCCATGTTCTCGAGCGCGGCGTCCTTGTCCGCCACGCGCACGGCCACCTGCGCCTGCGGTAGCAGCTTGCACGGAGCCGTGAGCTGCGAGAGCGTCTCGCGCTCGGCGCGGATCACTTCCATCACGCGCAGCGAGGTCATAATGCCGTCGCCCGTGCGCTCGATATCGCCAAAGATCGTATGGCCCGTCTGCTCGCCGCCTAGGCTGTAACCGCCCTCGCGCATCTTGGCATACACGTGACGGTCGCCCACACCGCTGGTCACGGCACTTAGGCCGGCAAGCTCCAACGACTTGATCAGGCCAAAGTTGCTGGCAATCGTCGGAACCACGGTACCGCCCGAAAGGCGACCGTGCTTGTTCAGGTACACGCCGCACACGTACAGGATCTGGTCGCCATCGACCACGCGGCCGCGCTCGTCCACGGCCAGGCAGCGGTCGGCATCGCCGTCATAGGCAAAGCCCACGTCCAGGCCCTGCTCCACCACGTGGCGCTGCAGACGCTCCATATGCGTGGAGCCGCAGTCGACGTTGATGTTAAAACCATCAGGCGCGGCATTGATCACGCGCACGTCGGCGCCCAGCGCGTCGAACACCGGCTTGGCCACCGAGGACGCCGAGCCGTTGGCGCAGTCGATGCCGATCTTGACGCCCTGCAGCGAAAAGTTCGCGCTGGCGATGAGCGAGGCAATGTAGCGGTTGCGGCCCTGCATGTAGTCCACCGTGGCGCCGATGTGGTTGCCCGTGGCCAGCGGCACCTCGCTCTTGCTATCGACGTAGTCCTCGATGAGCTCCAGTACGTCCTCGTCCATCTTAAAACCGTCGCTATTGACGAGCTTAATGCCGTTATCGCAAAACGGGTTGTGGCTCGCGCTGATCATGATGCCGCAATCGAAGCAGCCTTCCACGGTCTGATGCGCTACGCCCGGCGTGGGGATCACGTGCAGCATATAGGCGTCCGCGCCGCTCGCGACCAAGCCGCTCACCAGCGCCGCCTCAAACATATAACTCGAGCGACGCGTGTCCTTACCCACGATGACGCGCGCCTTGCGCTCGCGGTTGGCGCCGTAATACCAGCCCACAAAACGGCCAATCTTATAAGCGTGCTCTACCGTCAGCCCAACGTTAGCCTCACCGCGAAAGCCGTCGGTGCCAAAGTACTTCATGCGCTCTCCTTACAAAATAGGGGCGAACAGATTGCCTGTCCGCCCCAAAATGGTACTCGATTATCTGCGCTACCAGAAAAACCCTACGCCGACGCGCTGTCGCGAGCCGCCTGGCATGTAGGAGTCTGACGCAGCGTAAGCGGCTTGTCCCCCGCCTCGGCTGACGTGGTCAGCGTATATGTGATCGTCGTCGTCTCGCCAGCATGCAGGTCAACGGTGCCCGAATAGAAGGGGATTCCATGCCACGTAGCGGCGCCAAGACCAAACTGGGTGCCCTCGACGGTCAGATCAGTAATGTTGCCGCCCGTCGGGGCAAACAACGAGACATTCAGACGCTCGTCGTCGCGCGCGGCATCGGGCGCGCTCGCCGCGACGTAGTCGGGCAGCTTGCCGGCCTCCTCCTGCGTCATGATGTTCGTCAGGGTAACGGCGATGCGATACGAGCATGTGCCGTCACCGTTCTTGATGCCCTGGCCAATCTGCGTATCGGCATTCAGGTACCAGTCGAGCTTGGAGAAGCTCAGGTTGTTAAAGTAGACACCAGCAACGGGATCTTCACTCGGGTCATCCGGATCGGGCAGCGAGGCGTCGATGTTCATCTCCTTGATAGCGTTCTGCTCGTCATCGTTTTTCATCCACGCGATCAGGCGGCCCTCTTCGGCACCGCGCTCAACGGCGCTGACAAGCTTCGTAACATCGACATCGCCGATACCGCCAAGGATCTTGTCGAAGGCAGCGCTGGCGACGGATGCAAAGATGCCGTCCGACTCCTCGACCGGATAGTTCCAGTACACATCGTGCATGAGGACCTTTGCGGCGTTGGTGCCGTCGACAACCGTTCCGTCGGGCAGCGACACGTTACCGACCAGGCCCAGCAGATACTGCAGGAACACCGGGTCGATACCCACGACGCCGTCAACGTCCTGGCCATATTGAGATTTCCACAGGGCTGCGACACGCTGCGAGTTGCGGGGCCAATCAGGCGAATAGGTATTGCCCGAGTTGTACAGGTTACTGTGGTTGCCGAACAGCGCCTCATCCTCTTCGTCGACGCTCTCGACTGCCTCATCCTCGCTGAGTCCAATGCGGGGAACAAACTCGCCAATCGACATCTGGCCGTCGGTGACCGAAATCAGGCCCTGCGAACCGCCAAAGCCGCCGCAGGCACGAATCTCGACGTTGTTCATGGCGTACACAAGGTAGTTGCGCGTCTGGCCGTTGGCGCCGAGCATCTGCGGAAGGACGGGGGCGACCTTCTCCGCCGCGTCAACCGCGCCGTTGAGGGTGGCAAAGCCGTCCTTGGCCTTATCGACCAGCTCGGTCACCTGGGAAATATGAGTATCGCCAATGCCCTGGATCTTCTCGTTGGCGCTCTTGAACACCTTGGAGCTATCGGAAAGCGAATCGGCGACCGCCTGCAGCGCGGACACGTTAATCATGCCGTCCTGAAACAGCTTGCCGGGCGTGGCCTGCGAAAGGTTATCGGCCATGGGAACCAGCGCATTGCTCGAGACATCGGACAGGGCGTCGATCATGGTGCGGGCCGCATTGATGTCGCTGCCATACACCGGGATAAACGAAGCCGCCGTCCACAGCGGGCTCGAGGTCTCCGCCTTCATGCTGTCGCAAAGCTCATCAATCTTCTTCGCGTCGTCAGGCAGCGTCGAAAAATCGCCCGACGTGACCTTGTCCTTAAGGCCACCGACAATCTCGACGGCCTCCTTCGCTTCACTCTTTACGGTCTTTGCCGAGTTAAGCAGCATAAAGCCGCTTGCGCCAAGCGCAACGAGAAGCACCGCGACTACAGCGGCAATAATGGCGCCGGTGTGACGCTTTTTGCGTTCGCCCTTGCGATGGCGATGACGGACCAGACCGTCAGAGGTCGAACTCGACGAAGCGTCGCTACCGTAGTTCAAGCCAAAATCGTAATAATCTTCCTTGGAACCCGAGCCCGCAAACTCGGCACCGCTATCATCCAGGCGGGCGAACGTGCCAGTCTCGGAGGCACCGGTGTAAATCGTGCCAAGGTTACCCGTAAGCCCCGCGCCACCGGCAGAGGGAGTATTGTTGGCGGCCTTGCCGGCATTAACGTTGCCGGCGGCATTTGCGGCGTTGGCAGCACCTGCGTTGTTCGCAGGTACCGAAGGAGCCCCGCTCGGCTGCGACGCGGAGGTTGCACCGCCCGCAAAGACATTCCCTCTTGCACGGCCGGTCTTTTTCGCCTTTTGAGACTGCTCGTACAGAGCGGTAAACATCGCCGTCTCGCCCGGGGACACGCGCTTACTGGAACCGCCCTGTCCAGCGCCGCCCGGCGTGCCGGCCTTACCAGCCCCGTTCGGACGCGGCGGAACTGCAGGACGGCCGTTATCGCTGCCCTTAAAGTGATTACCAGCCATAAAGAAATCCTCGCAATTGAGTCGCAATGAAAAAATCCATAACGTTACTAGTTTATGGCATTTTGAGCATCGACAGCTAAACTCCAGACACGGACGTCAATTGGCGAAAATGCGGCACAACACCTTTTCTGTCTTGGCAGCGGCGCGAGCTATACCGTGAGGAACATCATCACGATGATCATGGCAAAGCCGATAAGGTCGGTCGGCAAAAACACCGTGCCCAGCATAACGGCGCTGGTAATGGTTGCCGAGACCGGCTCCACAGTTCCGATGAGACTCGCACGTACGGAGCCAATATCCTTGACGCCCTCCATATAGAGCATATACGCCAGGAAAGAGCCCACGATCACAAACACCGCGAGCGCTTCGACGCCGGCAGCATCGAGGGCCGGCATATGAGCCCACGGCTGCACAAAGACACTCGAAACGACACCCGCCGTGATCATAGCCGAGCCCGTAACAATAGGGCTGCCGTATTCGGGCAGAATCTTGGCGGGAATCACCGCCATGCAAGTGGCGCTGACCGCACACATAAGGCCTGCGACCAGGCCAAGCGGCGATATGCTCAGACTGGTAGGGTCGCCGCCGGTAGCGATTAAAAAGGTGCCGCCCAGGGCCAACCCAATGCCAACGGCCTCACGCACGCGAGGCATGCGATGGTCGATCACGCAGGTGTAACCCATAATGATGACCAGTTGCAGGCACTGGAGCACCGTTGCGGTTCCGGCATTGGTCAGGCGCACGGCCGAAAGATAACAAAACTGGTTAAAGAGCAGACCAAAGGCGGTAAAGAACAGCAGCTGCTTGCGATCGGCAGGCGTCGTCCAAAGCTTGATCAGGCGTGCGCGGTCGCGTGTGACAACCACAGCCATAAAGAGCAGGCCGGCGAGAATCTGCCGTATGCTCATAAGCCACAGCGTATCGACATGGTAGGTATCGAACAAAAAACTCGCGCTGGTGCCCGAGAAACCCCAAAACGAACCGCCCACCAGCGTGGCTAAAACACCCGTAATCACCTTGCGCGTCTGGGCGTCGTTGAGGCGGTCGCGCCATGCACGGCGGGTGCTGCGGCTGAGCTCGTCGGTGCCCTCGGGCACATCGATGTTCGATATATCGGTCATCGGCACCGAAGCCCCTGCGCCTTCGACCTGCTCGACACACTCTTTGCTCATTCCACTCCCCCGAAACAGCCTGGAAACAATTCGGCTTACCTTACCACGGCGAAGGCACCAGCCGGAGGCTTGTCCGCTTATCGGTAGGTCAATTCCGCAGGCGTCTTTCCATAGCTCGATACCGCAATGGCCTTGCATTAGTCGACAGCCAAATCGCGGCAGCAGACTCCTTTGAAATGGATACGACAAAGCCCCCGAATTCCACAATGTAAGCGATTTTTAAAAATGTTCTTGCCACCGAGTTCAGGCTCCGTTATATTATCCCTTGCGCACTTGCGCACCCTTGATCGGGCGTTTAGCTCAGGGGGAGAGCGCTTCCCTGACACGGAAGAGGTCAGAAGTTCAAATCTTCTAACGCCCACCAAATGTTCGCAGCTCAGAGGCTATGTCCTCTGGGCTGTTTTGTTTTATGTCGCCAAGCCAAAAGGACGTCGCGGCACCCAAAGCCGTTTCGACAGCCCCAATAACCATCCCAACCGAAGCTGATACCGGCTCTGCACCACCAGCGATCCACCCGACCGAACTCCAGGCACCCTCGACAGCGTCGGCAATCATCCCGGCAGACCCCAAGCCGCTTCCACATCGCCAGCAATCACCCCGGTCGCACCCAAAGTCACCCAGACAACCCCGACGATTGCCCCAATCAGGCCCAAAGCCACCCAAACAGCCTTGGTGACCGCCCCAATCTGGCCTTCACAAGCCTCGCGGCCACATCCGGTCAGCCTTCCCATAATCAGGTCTAATACTTTTCCGTGGAGTGAACGAGCTTATTTGGACCCCCGAAGCATGCACACTTTTTGAAGCCAAAACCGCAGGATTCTAACGTCAAAACCGCAGGAAATGAGCCGCCAAAAGTGTCGATGCTTCGGGGGTCCATTTTGACTCGTTCACTTCGCGGAGAAGTATTAGACCTGAAAAAAAGGCCCCCGGCCCCACCTCCAGCAACCGCCCTACCAATGTTGACGCGCCTCGATAACCGTTTGCCAAAGCTTAAACCGCTTTGTTTCGGCACGCGCGAGGGCAAGATGTCGCTGCTCCTCCGTCATGGTCCTGTTAAAGATGGGTCGCTTATTCCGACGCAGCTTCCGTCGGATGCGTTCGCACAGGCGAACGAGTTTTTCGTAGTCACTCGCCTGGTCGGTCGTCACCGTAAAGTACGCCACCCCATTGAGCAGCTGCAACTCGTTGCGGCGTTCGGCATCCTTGTGGATCTTCTCGCTTCCGTCGTGAATGACATCGCTGTCGTAATCAATCAGTGCGGTCAGCACTTCGGGCAGCAGCGCAGCCTTCACTTTGTCCATTCCCACCTCGGCTTTCGCCGTAAGCGTGATGTCGGGCGTGCGCTCCAACACGCGCAGCTTGCGGTTGCGCCCATCGTTGTAACCGTCGCGAATGAAGTACTTCTTGTTCAGTTCGGCCTTGCCCAGCGCAAGCCCGCCGTAATATGCAGGCAGCGACATAAACATACAAAGCCCCGACTCCCTTGGGGACCGTGAGCCCTCTTCCACGTACGGAAGCAACGCCTTCGCCTTGGCAGCGCCCCTCACCTTTGACGCCCGGTCAAGATACGCCGCGATGAGCTCCTTGGTCGTGAGCTTCCCATCGCGCATGCCCGCATCCCTGCTTGTTACCCACCGGGAGCAAGGTTATCCAGCCGATAGTCCGACGTCATGGCATAGCCGGCATAGATGGCAGCCGCCGCATCGCCATCGTGCGCGGCCTGCATAAACGCCAACTCGGGAGAGCACACATACACATCCAGGTCGCCCATCCAGTGGCCCAGCGAGATAAACGAACCCGCCGGGAGCTCGTTGGTGCACAGGTGCGTCTTAACGTGCTTGCTCCGCCGACGATCGGCGCGCGACGGCACCAGCAAATCCAGCGTTTCAATCCCCAGGTCATAGCGATCGATAACCTCCTGAGCTTCTTGGTCCAAGAGCGCGCAGGCGCCTGCAATCGACACGACCTCTGGTTCCGAATCCCCAAAGCGAGGGTTCGGCATATGCGCCAAAAGCGCCAGCGCGGCGTTATGTGAAACGATAAAGTACCTCATGGCGCGAAGATAGCGCGCGCGTCGGCGGCCATTGGCGGTCCTGCTAAGTTTTCGGCAAACGACCGGCGGCTTTTTGCCGTGGCGCATCCAAAGTGCTCATTCGTCGACGTCTAGCTGCAAACCCGTCAAGCTTTTGGCAAGGTTGCCGCTCAGCTGACCAAAAGCTGTCCAAGCACTTGCCCATTTGCTTGACGGCACGCCCCCGCCAAAACACCCAGCGACTTCTTGGACGGTCGAAACATCTGTCCAGTGACTGCACGCCACACCGCAATCGCCTCGTTAAGACAGCAGACACCACCGGCCACCAGCTCAAACACCGCCGGCCCCAGTCGTGCGTATCAAGCACCCAGCGCTGGGGTATCCTTGGAGCACATGCACCGCAAGCCACACAAAGGAGCCGCCATGCGTACCGAGCTCGATGTTCCCTTTTCGCATAAAGACGAGGCCAAGGCCCTAGGCGCCAAGTGGGACCGGGCCAAGAAGATCTGGTACGTGCCCGATGGCGTCAGCCCCGAACCCTTTGCCGCGTGGCTGCCCGGCGTGGATCGCTCCGACCCCAGCGCGCCCTACATCTACCTCGTGCTGGGCAAGCGCGAGTGCTGGAAGTGCCACGAGCAGACGACGGTCGCGGCCTTTGGCATTCCGTATTGGGCGGCCGAGAACTCGGGCAGCAAGGCTGCGCCCAGCGCTGCGTCCGCCATGGACGACGCGGGCCACGTCGCGATCGACACCGCTCGCGCCAACGCCGTGGCCATCGTCCCCGCGCTGGGCTGCGTTCCGGCCGAAATCCGCGACTACCTGCGCGAGCGCTGCGGCTATAAGCCCGTAACGTCGCGCACCACCAAGACCGTATCGCTCGCCAGCACCTGCACCGGCTGCGGCGCGCTGCAAGGCAGCCATTACCTGTTCGAGGAGCCCGCGTCACCGTTTGCGCTCACGGCCATCAACAAGCTGCCCGCGTTGGAGTTCGTGCGCGTGGAGGTCGCCGGCGTCTATGGCATTCCCGCCACCCAAGGCGACTTTGACCAGGCGCTCTTCACCTGGGCACGCGACCACCACACCCAGTTCCACAAGAGCCTGTTCGAGGGAATCTACCTGTAGGGCAAAGCTCGAAAATCGAGTATGCGCAGGTAGTGAGGTATATCTAACGAGAAACCGAGAAGCCGACACTTAGCCGACCAACAATCGATAATCGATACTCCGACTGAATAAATATAGAAACAAAACCCCTGCGCATCGGAGTCAGCGCAGGGGGTAGTGCTTGAATCAAAACTCAGCCGGATGGCATCAGCTCAAGCCAAGCAAGGATATCAACTCTAGAGAATTCCAACCGCAGAGCATGCAATCGAAAAGACGACTATCGAGACAAGGACGACCGCGGTATTTGGCTTCTTTCCCATTACCCAATAAATCGCAGCTGTTGCGATTGCCGGAAGCAGGCATGGCATAATCTGATCCAGTACGCCTTGAATGGCAAGGGCCTCATCGCCCGAACCGAAAGTCAGCGGAGTTGTAACGCTCACCATTGAGGCAACCATTGCTCCCACCGCCATCATTCCGACGACGCCAGTCAGTTTCGTCAGTCGTTTCATGATATTTGTCTCAGACAGCTTAACGAGTAGCTTGCTGCCCATCTCGTAACCTTTAATGGCGCAAATGTAGCGCACGGCTTGTGCAGGTATGTTAAACAGCAAGAAAAATAAAACAGCGCCGAGCGGGTTCCCCTGCATTGCGATGGAGCAGCCAATTCCGGCAGTAACCGTACGCCAGGTTGTTAGAAACAACGAATCGCCAATGCCGGACAACGGGCCCATGAGCGATGTCTTTACGTTGCTGATGGCTTCTCCGCCAATTTCCCCGCCGTTCGCCTTCACTTCCTCCATTGCTGCCACAATTCCACAAACCAGCGTCGCCAGATAGGGAGTGATGTTAAAGAACTCAAGATGGCGCTTCAATGCATCCACGCGATCTTCTTTCGACGGATACAGCTTCTTGATAATTGGACCAAGCGTAAATGCATTCGCAAGGTACATTTGCCGCTCGTAATCCCAGGACCCCTCAAACGTCATTGAGCGTACAAACATTTTATTGAGATCAGACTTGGTGATTTTCGATCCGCCTTCTTTAGAACTCATCGTCGTCTCCTTCCACAGAAGCCGTAGCTGCGACAGCGGATTCGCGATTTTTAAATACCATCAACAGCACAATTCCGGCGGCGATGAGCGAAACACCCAAGATTGGCAAGCCCAGATACGCACTGAGAACAAATCCAAAAATCAAATAAGGCAACAACTTTCGGTCCATGATCGTCCTAAGCAGAATGACAAAGCCGAGGGCGGGCAAAATGCCTGCGGCAACCGTCAAGCCATGCTGAACAAATTCGGGAATAGCCGCAAGGACACCTTCCATAACCGGAGCACCCAGCGCATAAGCTGCGGTCACATACAGCGCTTGGGGAATAATGAACCCAAAGAGGCTAGAGATAAGATGGGTCCTGCACACCCCGTCAACGTCCCCTCGTTCGGCATATCCATCGGCGACGCGATTAATAAGAGGAATCAGAACGATGTAGCAAAAATTCCTGATTACCATTCCGAGCATTGAAATTGGGATCGCCAATGCAACGCCGGCGCCAGCATCTGAATGCGAAATGATCGCAAACGCTGTGCCCAAAATGCCACCGGAAATCACATCAGGAGGCGCAGCCGCTCCGATTCCCTGAGCACCCATAAGAGCCAGCTCAATAGTGGCGCCGATAATACAGCCACTTGCCAAATCACCGAATGCGAGACCCACAATTGTTCCCGTTATCAGGGGTCTATCAAGCATTGATTTACCAAGAAACCAATTCGAGTAGCTAAAGCATGAAATAAGAAAGATTAACAGAATGTCCATTGCATCTCCTCTCCTTAGCACAAATATCTGTCCGCGCAAAAGGCCTACAGAGCCTCCGCCAGTCGCAATGCCTTATCTCCTGGCAAACTCCGAATTACGATATCGACTCCCGCCTCAACAAGCGCAACAAGGCTCTTCTCTTCGTCCGGAGAAACGTAAACGCACCGACTGATTTGTCGGGTCCCCTCTCTCGGTATGACGTTTCCCAGATTAATTGCCTTAATATCTGGGCACCCCTGAGCGAGGAGGCAGGCATCCTTTACGGTTTTGACGACTATGAAAAGACGGTATTTGTCCGTTATGCCGCTTTTGATCGCCGCAATCGAATCGTCAAGTCCTTTTATCACAAGCTTGCATCCAGATGGCTTTGCCAATTTCAGTATTGCGCGCTGAGCATCATCTGCAGCAACCTCGTCATTTGCAACAAGAATGCAATCAGCCCCTAATGCAGACAGCCAAGATACGGCAACCTGTCCATGGATAAGTCTCTCATCCACCCTCGTTGCGACGATCATAATTGTCACCCATCCCTAAAAGCGAGTCGATAAAACCAGGCGTTTAATACTCGACATGCCACATATAGCGGCGCGTCATCAGGTCATGCTTCCTAATATCCCCGAGTGCAGACAGGAGCCTACGCTGTGCCGCATCAAACACAAAGTGATTGAAGAATTCGCAGACGCTTGCCGGGAATTGATTGATATAGAGCTCCTTCGCATCCAGCACTGTGACGCGATCGGCATATTCATCAAGGAACTTCTTTGCACGCTCGTCGTTGGAACGATTTCGGCCATCGCTCATAAACAGAACGAAGGGAGTAGTTCGGTCCACAATCTCAAACGGCCCATGGAAGAACTCGCCGGTATTGATGAGGGGCGCATGGACCCATTGCATCTCCATCAAGCTGCAGATGGAGAAACCATAGCCGACACCCAGAGCGGGACCGCCAGCAAGCGGAACGATGATCTTGTCGTCCTTGTGCAGGCGGGCAAATTCTTGCGCGCGGGGCTCGATATAGCGCACAACCTCATTCACAACGTCCTGCAGCATATCAAATGCCGCATTAGCGTCATTCAGGTACTCATAGCCATCGAAAGCGGCAAGGATCTCAAAGGCGAGCTTGAGAATAGGGGCGGCGTTGCTCTCCATGTATTTAGTCTCGGGATTAAAGATCGTGTTGAAGGGGACGTGGTAATCAGCAATCTTGCTCATATCGGCATTGGGGTCATGGCAATAGGCAATCGTAACCGCCCCTGCATTTTTCGCGACCTCGGTCGCCACCATAGTCTCGGGGGTTCCCGAGAGCGAGCAGAACACGGCAATGGAGTTCTCATCCAGAGCCTTCGGGGTGGCATGCACAAATTCGTTGCTCGTAATCAGCTGGGCATCGATGCCCTTGCCTTCGCGCTGAATCAGGTAGAAAGCCGGATACTGAGCAAGGAGGGACCCACCGCATGCAACAAAATAAACGTTCTTAGGATGGAAATCCTTGGCGAGCAGATCCTGGACGATGTTCTCTTCTTTCATGGCTACTCCTTTTGTATTAATACATGTCCTACTACATGTATTAATTACAGAATAATTACCGCCAAAATGGAGTCAAGAAAAAACCGCCGCTTTCCCGTGAACGGCAGTTTAGAGTCGTAAGCGGTAGGCGCTTTTATGCGTAAAACTGATAAAGTCCCGGATCGTCGGCAATGGCATGCTGATCGGCAACATGCAGCGGATGCCCTTCCGAATCTTTAACGAAGGATCTATTGAATAGCAGAGCCGAACCAAGGTCGACTTTGAGGAGCTCAGCGTCACGATCGTCCGCATAGACAATTCCTATACGACGAGTAAGCTCCCCTGGCATCACACCATGGTGCTGTAAAAGTTCGTATAAAGACCCTTCGAGATCGTGTTCAGCCAAGAATGCGAAGGAGGCTCGAAAGTAATTGGTTTCGGACAGCACCGGCCTACCATCAGAAAATCTAACGCGACAGAGCTTAAAAGCAGGCGAATTGTCTAAGCCCAGGAATGAAGCCACCTCCTTTGGGCAATCCGCTTCAAGAGAGGCGGATACAATCCGTGCAGACGGCTCCTTTCCCTGCAATCGGCAAAGATTGGAGAAGCTGACGGAAGAACGTGCATTTCCGTCAGAAGCAACAGGCGCATTTTCTTTATCCGCAACGAATGTGCCTCGCCCATGCTCTTTTACCATCAAGCCTTCATTTACAAGATTCGACAATGCGTGTCGCAGCGTCACGCGGCTGACGCCAAGCTGCTTGCACAATATCTGTTCTCCCGGGACTTGCTCACCAGGCCCCCAAGCACCCGATTCAATATTCGCCCTTAAACGTTCTTCAACCTGAAGATATAGCGGCTTTTCCTCCATTATTACCTCCTGACAGCCTGATACTTGTAATAATACATGTATTGACTTTCCGTCAGCTTCATATGCGTTGCCATTTTCTAATTACTTGGAGAAAACCCTTTATAGAAATAAGGAAGTGCGAAGCATGGTATGCCGAGTGCGATGCCCACATGTTCCCCATCGGAGCGCTGTGGGCGTAGGGCGGGCAATTCGAAAATACCGAAGGCCCGCCTATCAGCACTTTTGAAGTTTTAAGTTCGAAGGGCTTGGCTGCCGAGCAACTGTCTCGAGGGCTTACAGCCCCAGGATGTGCTCCAGATAGCCTTTGTTGAACCAGAACGATTGCCTGGTCATCCAGCGTCCGTCAGGCAACTCGTAGGCGTTCCTCGCAATATCGCCGATTTCGGTTCCGTCGGCGAATCTGTACGCAGCTTTCGACGTATGCGGACGAACGTGGACAATCGGGTTATCCGCCATACCGGGCAGATTGTTAGTCACTTTGAGCTTTCCGCTCGCATCCCGATACGGATTGAGCTCAACGCCCTCACGTATTACCTTTCGCGTCTCATCCCAACAAGCTTTCGCAGGACCTTCGATTTCGTTTTCTCCCATCGCCCAGAACAAACAACGGTCGAGACGCAGTACGCCATCGTGGTCCTCACGGAACACAACGAAGAAGAAGCGATTGGTCTCAAGACACGCATGAAGAGGCGACGTCTCCCAGTCTTCTTCAATCAAACGCTTGAACTCAAACGGCGGGAACGACATGGCCTGCTCGATGTGCCCCCTGTTGTTAACTCGAACAGTTCGAACGGAAATGCCTGCTTTGACGAATTCCTCGGCAGCACTGTTTTTGATTCCGAGCATGCGATAGACAAGCGTTGTCCATTGCGCCTTGTTTCCTGTGTATTCCAGACCGTACTGCTCCGCAATCTGGCGATCGGTTTCGCCATAGTGGCGCTCGATAAGCGCAGTAACGTAGCTTTCGAAATCAATGGACTCGTCGTCGCCTTGAACGATGCTCTCGCCGATACGCGGGGCACCGAGAACATAGGTGTGAAGCACGTAGTCCATGTACGAACGTTTGAGAGAAAAGGCGCGACGCTTCGCGCGACGGCGTTCGATCTCGCCCGTATCGGTATTGAAGTACTCGTAGTACTGGTCGACCCACATTGTCGCTTCGGTTGCGCCCTTTGTGCAGGCGCCCAAGTAGGTGGTCATGCCCTCCGATAGCTCGTCCGCGCGACCATCCTGAATGCACGAAATAATCTTCTCGTAGTCGGCGCGAATAATCTTCATGTCCTCTTCGGGCAGACGAACCATGACTGCACGCTCAATGCGCTGGTCGTATTTGTCGATGGAGCGGTCACGGCCGTAGTAAATCAACAGGATATTGCTGAGCTTGGTCTTGAGATGCGAGCTGTCGTAGTCGAGCGAAACGGGACGGTCGTAGGGAATCATCGTCAAGACAAGACGTTCGCCGGCAGATTTTCGACCGTCTTTAAGTACGTCAAAACACGTTGCCTTAAGCTCGACGCCTGCCTCGGGAAAGTCCGGCCGATCATCGCTGTTGGCCTTGTAGCCAAAGTAACGCTCCTCGATCAGGGTTCCCATACCGCCCTTGTACTTCTTGGATCCAAAGTCCTTAGGCGCGCTCTCCCCCTCCGGCGCAATGCCAAGCTCGAGAATATCGCGAAACGTCATCCCGTCGAGATTGGCAGCATACCGCTCGATGCTAGAGGGGTCAGAAAAATCAGTATCGTCAAGCATGCGCTTGAAATCGAGGCGCTTCTTGGACATGGGATACCTCCGAACGTCGCAGTTAACCTCATGGTAGTTCAGGGCAGCATATTCCTCCATGAAATTGAGGTCTTGATCTTGTCCACTCGATCGGTTATTGTTGTGAGCACCATAAACGGACACAGCAGCGATTGGAGAAACGTGTCTGAGATTAACATTGCCGAGCTTTTTGCGGGCGTCGGCGGATTTCGTCTGGGTCTTGAAGGCTATGCCGACCCGCGTCATCCCGAGTTTTACATGAAACCCGCTGGCCCCTTCCATACCATTTGGGCAAATCAGTGGGAACCACCCGGAACCAAAGCTCGCCAGTTCGCGGCACGTTGCTATATGGACCGCTTTGGCGAAGATTCCGTTGTCAACGAAGACATCAATAAGGTCTTGGAGCAGGCTGAAGCCGGCGAAATTAAAATCCCCGACGTGCAAATGGTCGTCGGTGGCTTCCCTTGCCAGGACTACTCTGTTGCACGCCCGCTCAATCAGGCGCACGGCATCGAGGGCAAGAAGGGTGTCCTTTGGTGGGACATCTATCACTTCCTCGAAATGAAGAAGCCCAAGTTCGGTCTCTTTGAGAACGTCGACCGCCTGCTCAAGTCGCCCGCGTCTCAACGCGGTCGCGACTTCGCCATCATCCTAAGCTGTCTTGCCGACCTCGACTACACGGTCGAATGGCGCGTGGTCAACTCTGCCGAATACGGTTTCCCCCAGCGTCGCAAGCGTGTTTATATCTTTTGCGAAAAGGGCGCTGGCAAGGTTGATCTCGTTGATCGCATGCACAACGGCGTCATGGCTAAAGCCTTCCCCGCCATCTATCCCGACGAGATGTCCGAACTCGACGTTTTACCCGACCCCTACGAGAACTCAACTCGTTTTGGCATCGGCCAAAAGACCTCTCAATTCAAGAATGCTGGCGTCATGCAGGGCTGTCATGTTCTGGCCTGCGACTTTGCCGAGGACTATCACGGTGAGCGCCGCGTGCTTGGCGACGTGCTTGTCGACGTGGCTGATGTCCCGGATCAGTTCTACATCTCCGACGAAAAGCTTCCCGACTGGCGCTACCTTAAGGGCAGCAAGCGCGAAGAACGCACTAACAAAAAGACAGGCTTTACGTACACGTATTCCGAGGGAGCCATGAGCTTCCCGGATGCCACTGACAAGCCGAGCCGCACCATCCTCACAGGAGAAGGCGGCACGGGAGCGAGCCGCTTCAAGCACGTCATCGAATGTCCCGATGGCCGTTTCCGCCGTCTTGTTCCCGACGAGCTCGATCAGCTTCAGGGATTCCCGAAAGGCTGGACCGATACGGGCATGACTGACGGCCATCGAGCCTTCTGCATGGGCAACGCACTCGTCACCGGCGTGCCCCATCGCATTGGCGAAGCTATGGTCGAAGTGTACGGCCTCTAAGGCAAGCAATCCGGAGCCGGCAGTTCACGCTGTCGACTCCGTTTTTTCCATCCCACTCCCCTGTATACTGATGTAGCACGTGTTTCATCCGGGCTTGTTGGACCGGGTCGTTCATGGGAGGGCCTTATGGCTGCTTCGAATCCGCCTAAGGGGAG
The DNA here is from genome assembly GCA_900543275.1 of uncultured Collinsella sp. Lineage (GTDB taxonomy): Bacteria > Actinomycetota > Coriobacteriia > Coriobacteriales > Coriobacteriaceae > Collinsella. The sequence continues at coordinate 43,899 of UQQL01000005.1, forward strand.
CGTTTCTTCTTCGTCCATCAAGCCGGTTACGCGCAAGGCCGTGCGTTGCCAGCGCGAGGTCGCTTGGCTTGTCACGCAGGCGGCGGGCAGGCTTGTGGCGACCACTCAGGACGTCAATGCGCCTACGCCGAGCTTTGTGTTAGCGGCGGCGCTGGATTTTGTGCGCCAATTGGAGCTTGCCGCACAGGATGCCAGCGGCCACCTCGACTACCAGAATGTTATGGCGCCCGACCTGCAAACGTTCTGCCACATGGCCAAGTTGCCCGCCGCACCCAATGCACTTTCGGACGCAGGCTACATGTTTACGCTCTCGGGCGCGAAGCTCATCCGCGACATCTATGCATACTGCAGCGAGCTCGCCGAGCGCCACGTCTTTGACGCGGCTGAAGTCAAACCGGGATATGTCATCAAGCTGGTTCTTAGGCTGTTCTTGATGGACGGGTTCGGGGCCATGCCGGCGTAAGCCGAGTCTTTAGCATCACCGTCGACTGGGCAACAACCGCTTTACCTTAGTGGGCGCCAATCGAGGGTCGATTATTGGGTCGCCTCGTCCACTAACGCATTTATTCCACGCGCTCTGACAGTCGATATTTGCGGTTGCGGCTTGTCGACGGCGCCGTCGGCTCAAGCTCACCCTGCTCAATGAGCGCATTGACGCGTGCCCTAACCTGGGAAACCGTGAGTCCCGTGCGCTCCGCCAGTTCGCGCGTCCCCAATTCGCCGTAGCGCTTGAGTGCCGTCATAATCAAGTCCCCGCCATGATCGACCGGCTCGATCTTTGGACGGTAAAGTACGACCTTGAACCGATCGAACCCCGGGCAGAACAGGGGCTCGGCCAGACCATGCGCGCGCATGGCATCGATCATCATCGGGATGCCCGAGCCATTGCCCTCAGCCGGCGAACCTGCGCCATCCGGCAGCGGGACAATCGACATGAGTTTCACGAGCGTCGCGTTACGGCATCGGGAGCTGCCGTCAAACAAGTTCTCGCGAGTCTTTCCCCCGTAAAGGCCGCCAGGATTCGTCACCTCGACACGATCGTCAAAGACGTCGACGGCAATCGATTGTCCACAGAACCGATCCCCGTATTCTCGATGGATTACGGCGTTGGCGATTGCCTCGCGCAGAACCTCCTCGGGAATCTCCAGCGAGTCGACACGCGAGACGCCTTGGACGGTCGAGGTTCGCCGCAAATTCTTGGCGACGGCCGCGACAGCATCCGAGATCATCTCGCCCAACGTTCCCTCACAGATTGTGCGGTCCATAAACCTTAGTGGCCCCGCAGCTCCCTTTTGAGTTCCCACGTGGACAGCCACATCAATGAAGAGCTTGGGATAGAACTGCTGAGGGTAAACGCCCGCGGCAAGGAGGCCGGCCTTGGTAACATTGCCCTGGAAGTCGAGGAAATTCAGACGCTCCATCTTTGTCTTCTTGTCCGCCGCACCGCGCATCGCTCGAGGCGTCAACGAATAGGCACGCTCTATCGTGCGGTCGACCAGCGACTCGTCGAGATCGCCCACACTCGTGCCGGGCACCGCATCGCGATCGCTAGGACTCGTCCGTTCATATGACGACAGTGCCAAAACCTCGGTCGACGAAAGCGGGACATCTTTGTCATCGATGCGTTTGTAGCTGCCACCTTGAGCGCCCCGCTCCATGACATAGCAAGGCTTGCTCGACGGGTCAAGCTCCTCAATCGCGATGACTAGAACCACGGTGCCCTGGAGCTCCACGCGCTCAATGGTGTATTTGGGCGGATTGGCCAGCTTTCCGCGACCGCCAGCATCGCCCATGCCCGCCACGAATTGGTTGAGCACTTTCTCGGTCTCAAAGTTTGCAACTGGGACAAAACCCGCGCGCTCGCTCACTCCGAGTACGATGATGCCGCCGGCGGTGTTTGCGAAAGCGCTGACCGTTTCCCATACGTCGCGGGAAAGCGTCGTGGCGCTCTCCTTGACCTCAACGTTAAGATCGTCCGAGCCCATGCGCCTTAAAGACTCGAGCAGACCGGTCAGTTCGTTTTCGTTCATCTGCACGTCCTTTCGCTCGGTTCTGCGAAGAATGCCGCGAATAGATTTCCTTCGTCTCTCAGTTATCTCTCGTAATTATCTCTCATCTTTCTGTTATCTCTCATATTAGAGAGGAGTGAGAGATGAAAGATAAGATGTCTGTCATCTGTTTCATTTAAACATGTTTTCGCTGGTAAAACAATCTATATTGAGACAATACCATGGTTGTCTGTCTCTTTGCAGCATTGTTATCTCTCATATTTATCTCTCATCTTTCTGTTATCTCTCGTATTAGAGACGAATGAGATATGAGAGATGTGCGGGCGGCGGATGAGCGTGGATTTTGGACGGTCGGGAAATGAGGGTGGATATTTGGACGGTTTTTGGGCGTTTTGAGGCTGATTCCGTCCGAAAATCCACTCTCATTCGATAGGCGTCCAAGTTTCCACGCTCGTGCGGTGAACGCGCGGGGCCTTTGTCCAATCCGCTGGCATCGTCTTCAGTTCGTCGCAGAGCCGCGGTCCCATATGGGTATACTCTCGAGGATTCGACTCGATTCGCCCCCGCTGGGGCGTCAAAGGAGACTGCATATGCCCACCACCTCAACCGACCCGCGCGCCGCTGCCGCCGCACTGCTGGTGCCCGGCACCACCTGCCACGGCTTTGCCGTCGAGCGCTGCGAGACCGTGCCCGAGCTCGACTCGGACGCCTACGTGCTGCGCCACGCCGCATCGGGCGCGCGCCTGCTGTACCTGGCGTGCGACGACGAGAACAAGGCCTTTGCCATTGGCTTTAAGACGCCGCCGGCCGATTCTACCGGCGTGTTCCATATTCTTGAGCACTCGGTGCTGTGCGGGTCGGCCAAGTTCCCCGTCAAGGAGCCGTTTGTCGACCTGATCAAGAGCTCCATGCAGACGTTCCTCAACGCCATGACCTACCCCGACAAGACCATCTACCCTGTCGCCACCACCAACGAGCAGGATCTGTACAACCTGATGGACGTGTATCTGGACGCGGTGTTCAACCCGGCCATCTATACCAAGCCCACCATTTTTGAGCAGGAGGGCTGGCACTACGAGCTGGACCTGCCGGAGAGCGTCGAGATCGAGGGCAGCGACAGCTCCGCGAGCCTGCGCGAGGGCACGCTGCGCTATAACGGCGTGGTGTTCAACGAGATGAAGGGTGCGCTGTCCGACCCCATGAGCGTGCTGGACGACGCCGTCAACGCCGCGCTCTATCCCGATACCGCCTATGCGCACGAGAGCGGCGGCGACCCGCGCGCGATTCCGGCGCTCACCTACGAGCAGTTCCTGGACACGCACGCGCGTCACTACAATCCTTCCAACTCCTACATCACGCTCTACGGTGACCTGGACGTGGACCGCGCGCTGGCCTTTTTGGACGAGCGCTATCTGTCGCAGCCGAGTGCCGCGAGCCGCCGCATGGACGCCGCCGTCGCCGCCGGCGAGGACCCGTCCACGCTGGCGCCCAATCCGCTGGACGTGCAGGCGCCCGTGACCTGCGAGTACAAGCGCGTCGAGATGGCCACCACACCCGAGAACGCCCTGGTGGGCCTGGGCCTGGTGCTGGGCAGCGCGCTCGATCGCAAGCGCACGATCGCGGCGGATATCCTGTTTGAGGCGCTGCTGGGTTCCAACGAAGCACCGGTTAAGAAGGCCATTCTGGCCGCCGGCCTAGGCGGCAACGTGGTGAGCTACACCGCGGCCGAGAGCCTGCAGCCCTACGAGCTCATCATGTTGCAAAACGCGCAGCCCGGCGTGGCGCGCGAGCTGCGCCGCGTGTTCCAGGACGCCTGCCGCGACCTGTACGAGCACGGCGTTCCGCGCGAGCGCCTGGAAGCCATCATCAGCAGCAACGAATACGATCTGCGCCAGCGCGACTACGGCATCGCCGACGGCGTGGCCATTGCGTGCGACGCGCTGAGCACCTGGCTCTACGATGACGACGCCGCGACGCTGGCACTCAAGTACGGCCCGGTGTACGAGGAGCTGCGTAGCGAGCTGGACGGCACCTACTTTGAGGACCTGCTGCGCGAGCTGGTGCTGGAGAACGACCACATGGCGCTCGTCGAGCTGGTGCCGGTGGACGCCGCCGAGGGTTCGGAGGGCGCCGAGGCAGCCGAGCTGGCAGCCAAGCGCGATGCCATGACCGATGCCGAGCTGGCCGATGTGGTCGAGCGCACGGCCGCGCTGCGTGCCGCGCAGGAGGCCGAGGACACGCCCGAGGACAAGGCCACGCTGCCGCGCCTGCGCGTGTCCGACATTGGCGAGGCGCGCCCCGAACCGCCGCTGGTCGTGGACACGACTGCGCCCATCCCCTGTCTGCGCCACGGCATCCCCACTAACCGCCTGGCCTACGCCATGCAGTATTTCGACCTGAGCTGCGTCGCGTTTGAGGACCTGCCCTATGTAACGCTGCTCTGCCGCCTGCTCAAACAGCTGCCCACGAGCGAGCACTCGGCCGAGGAGCTCGATAACTTGCTCGCCGGCAAGCTGGGCTTTTTGAGCTTTACGACCGAGGTCATGACTCAGCCCGACGTGGACGGCGTGCATCCCTACCTGCTGGTGAGCGCCGGCGCCCTGTCCGAGAAGATCGATGCGCTGGCGAGTCTGCCGCGCGAGGTGTGGTCGAGCACACTGCTGGCGGACGCCGACGCCGACCGCATGCGAGACGTGCTTACGCAGATTCGCATTGGGCTTGAGCAGGGCTTTATCAACAACGGCCACTCGGCGGCGCTGGGTCGCGCGATGAGCTACAGCTCGCCTTCGGCCGTGGTGCGCGAGCAGCTTTCGGGCGTGGATTTCTACCTGTTCCTGCGCGATCTGCTCGAGCACTTTGGCGAGCGCCTGGACGACCTGCGCGCCAAGCTTGCCGAGCTGGCAGGCCGCATCTTTGTGGCCGATGGCTGCATGGCGAGCTTTACCGGCAGCGACGAGGACTTTGACGCGTACTGGGATGCCGCGGGCGATCTGGGGCTGGGTGCGGGCGATGGTGCCGGCCGCGACGCGCTCGCGGTGCCGGCACCGTGCGACCGCCACGAGGCTTTCGTGATCCCCAGCGACATCTGCTTTGCCGCGCGTGCGTGCGATCCGCGTCGCCTAGGCATTGACGTGACAGGCGCCTGGGCGGTTGCCGCCAACGCGCTCTCCTACGACTACCTGTGGAACGAAATCCGCGTAAAAGGCGGCGCGTACGGCTGTGGATTCCGCGCGGCCGGCGAGCGTCAGACGGCGTTCTACACCTACCGCGACCCGGCGATCGATCCTTCGATTGAGCGCGTGGAGCGCGCGGGTGCATGGCTTGGCAGCTTTGAGCCCGACGAAGCCGCCTTTGAGGGCTTTATCGTGAGCTGCGTGAGCGGCATGGACGCGCCGGTGAAGCCGTACGCGCTCACCAAGCGCCGCAACACGACCTACCTGGCCGGGCTCGATCCGCATGCGCGCGAGGAGCGTCGCGCCCAGATGCTCGCCGCCACGCCCGGTGAGCTGCGCTCGCTCGGCACCGACGTGACGCGCATCGCAGCCGAGTCGCCCACCTGCGTCTTTGGCGGCCGCGACGTCATCGCCAAGAGCAACGCCAACTTCAACGTAGTCGACCTGCTGGGCTAGCCACAGCAAGCAAAACCACCACAAAGGGGACAGGCACCTTTGTGGTGGTTTCGACATTTGCCCAGATAAAACCTGCCAAAATAAACCTGTCCCTTTTTGGTAGGTTTGGGAGAGGGGGCTGGAATGGATAAGGCTGAGTTGCGGCGGGCGGTGATTGCTCGGCGCGATGCTCTTGATTTGGACTTGCGGGCAGCGAAGTCTGCTGATATCTGTGCACGGCTGGTTGAGCTGCTGGGCCGCTTGGATGCCGCGGCGCCGCGCACCGTTGCCGTCTATGCCGCGATGGGTTCCGAGGCAGACCCTGCCGCGTTTGCCGCTGCGGCCGCCGCGCGCGGCTGGCGCGCAGCCTATCCGTGCATGCTCTCGGCAGCCGAAGCCGCAGCTTGTGGCCAGCGTATGTGCATGCGGGCAGTTGCCGCCGACGATGCGTCCGCGGCTCCGTTTATCACTCATCCCACGCGAACCTTCGCTGCCGCGGACATCGGCAGCAACCGCTTCCCCATCGTGCCTGCCGAAGCACTCGACATGATTGTTGTGCCGCTCGTGGCCTTCGACCAAACCGGCGCGCGCCTGGGCTACGGCGGCGGCTGCTACGACCGTTACCTGTCCATGCTCTCGCCCGCATGTCAAATCGTCGGCATCGCCTTTGACGAACAGCGCATCGACCACGTCCCCACCGACGTCCACGACCTGCCGCTGCCCAACATCGTCAGCGCCTAAATGTCGTTGTATCGCACCCGCAAGATAAGCGTGGAAAATCTCCCACTTTGGGACTGTTCGGGGGCAAAAAACGGGAGATTATCCACGCTCATTATTCAAACGTCCGATAATCCACGCTCGTATGTCTGAAAATCCACGCTCAATCAACGCGCGTCCAGATTTCCGCGCTCGTGTGTCCGATTATCCACGCTCGTGCAGCTTAACGCCCCGCAACCGCCTCAACATGCACGCGGCACGCCGGCAACTTTGAGTTTGCGATCGAGCTTTGCCGGATCCCTCAGATCATCCCAGCACAAGCGCACGATCCTGCAGTTATCAAGCAGCGAAAGCCTCGACTCGCGCTGGCGCTCATCAAACTGCGCTTTTGCGAGCTTGCCCTCCTCCGCTGCCTTCTCGCTTTTAACGAATCCGTCAAATTCCCCGATGATCAGCCGATCTTCCACGCGCCACAAGTAGTCGACGCGATACGGCCGTCCCGGCTCAACCGGGTCGAACAGCTCAATTTGCAGCTCCGGCGTCTGCCAGCCGCGCTCGATCATCAGGGCGCGCGCCTTGGACTCGCCACCGCTTTCCGACAGGCCATCGGCATACCGTGCAACCCTGCGCGCCGTCACAACACCGCGACGATTTAAGCCAAGCTTGTTGACTGCCTCAACGAGATGCTCCTTCGACAACAGCTGCTCATGGAGCGCCGAGTCCGCAATGATCAGCCCTTCGACAAACGATGCTTCGACCAGGCAATCCGCAATCGTTTGATCGATATCGGTCACGGCAATATCCATCTGGCTTGCCCGTGTTCGATAAGCATACCGATGGCGAATGACCTGAGAGCCCGGCGTCGTCGATTGCGCCGGCGCCACGGCGATATGGATGTGCGTCAAATTGGCATGCGAAACCGAAAGGCCATAGATAACAGCCGCCGTATAGGAGCAAAACGTCCAGTCGGGGTGCTTTTGCGCAAGCGCCCGTACCCGATGCAGATAACGCTGCCGAAACTTGAGCTCGGACCAGTATTCCGGACGCGCATACAGTCCCGGCATGACCACTTCGAGACTTCCCGCCGCCGCCCGCCGCTCAATCTGCTTTGCCTCCGCCGTCGTGCGCGCGTACACGCAGCTCATCTGCTGCTCGCACGCTTTAATGTGGCCCGTAAGTCTTTGATTCGCCGTCATGTTTGCCATGTCGCCTCCAAACTCTTGGAACGGCGCCAACGTACCAGACGGTTTCATGCGAAGTCTGACCAAATGCTGTCCAGCAGCTGACCAAATGCTTGACGGTTTTGGACGTTTTAGGCCAATGCTCTATATCTGCAGGTAGAGCGGTTGTCCAGAGGTCCCTGTCTCCACATTTTTATGCCTCAAAAGCCGTCGATTTCATTGAAAGAAAATATGCCGTGGCTCAAAACTACCTAGTTTGTGACATGGTCCGTATGTACTCGACGCGTGATGGGGCCGCCGGTACGACGGCTGAAGAAAATTGAGCGTGGAAAATCTCCCGTTTTGAGCCCGTTCCTCGACCAAAAATGGGAGATTATCCACGCTCGTTTTCAAACGTCCGAAAATCCACGCTCGTCGCGTAGCGGCCACGGTAACCGCCGCAGCCACAGCCACGACAGCGGCCTAGTGCTCCTCGCCGGCGCGAGCCAGGTCGTAGGGCGTGGTTTGGTAGACGTAGTAGTTGAGCCAGTTGGTGTAGAGCAGCTGAGCCTGGCTGCGCCAGACGTTGCGCGGCTCGGCGGTGGGGTCGTCGTTCGGGAAGTAATGCGCCGGCACCTGAGGGTTGAGCCCGCGCTTCACGTCGCGCTCGTACTCCAAGCGCAACGTGTCGGTATCGTACTCCGGATGGCCAAAGACAAAGAAGCGGCGGCTGTCGGTCGACTTGACGATGTACAGGCCAACCTCGTCAGACACGGCCACGACCTCGAGCTGCGGCTCGGCCTCCACGTCCTCGCGGCGCACATCGGTGTTGCGCGAATGCACGGCATAGAAACGATCGTCAAAGCCGCGGACCAGCGGGCTTTGCGGCTTCACCAGATAATGCTCAAATACGCCGCTCGCCTTTGCCGGCAGGTCGTACTTCTGGATACCGTAATGATGGTAGAGCCCCGCCTGCGCGCCCCAACAAATGTGAAGCGTGGAGTGCACGTGCGTGGTGGACCAATCCATGATCTGGCAGAGCTCGGGCCAGTAGTCGACCTCCTCGAACGGCATCTGCTCCACGGGCGCGCCCGTGATAATCAGGCCGTCGTAGTGGATGTCGCGGATGTCGTCGAACGTGCGGTAGAACGTCTCCAGGTGACCGGCGCTCACGTGCGTGGCCTCGTGCGTCTTGGTACGCAGCAGGTCCACCTCCACCTGCAGCGGCGTGTTGGAGAGCTTGCGCATGATCTGCGTCTCGGTGGCGATTTTGGTGGGCATGAGGTTGAGGATGAGCACGCGCAGCGGACGGATGTCCTGGTGCAGCGCGCGGTACTCGGTCATGACAAAGATGTTCTCGCTCTCGAGCTGCGCGGCGGCAGGGAGGGCGTCGGGGATGCGAATGGGCATGGATGCTCCTTACGAGTCAGTTGCAGCTATGGTACAACGACCGGCCCCATCCGCGCGAGCACATCGCCCGGCGATGTCGCCGGCGGCCCAAATCACTCCAAAAGTAGAGATTAAAGCATGTCCCAAAAATCTACTTCGCTTTAGCCTAGCAAAGTGACGGCAGGAGGCTACAATGGTTCGACGCGAAAAACTCGGCCGAAAGGATACATATATGTACCAGACGCGTAAGATCGGTGTGGTCGGCCAGGGCCACGTAGGAGCACATGTCGCCAACAGCCTGCTCATGCAGGGCATTGCCGATGAGCTGTACCTGTGCGATATCAACGAGGCCAAGGTGACGTCCGAGGTCCAGGACCTGCGCGACTCCCTCTCGTTTGTCCCGTACAACACCAAGATCGTCAACTGCTACGACCACTACGAGGAGCTGGCCTGCTGCGACGTCATCGTCAACGCCGCCGGCAAGGTCGCGCTGGCCGCCGGCAACCGCGACGGCGAGCTGTTCTTTACCACCGACGCCGCCCGCACCTTTGCCAAGCGCATCGTCGACGCCGGCTTTGACGGCATCTTCGTGAGCATCTCCAACCCCTGCGACGTCGTGTGCACCGAGCTGTGGCACCTGACCGGCTACGATCCCAAGAAGATCATCGGCTCGGGCTGCGGCCTGGACTCCGCCCGCCTGCGCACCGAGATCTCCAAGAAGGTCGGCGTGAGCCCCAAGTCCATCGACGCCTACATGATCGGCGAGCACGGCTTTAGCCAGCTTGCCGCCTTTAAGGCCGCAACCATCGCCGGCAAAAACCTCAACGAGCTTCAGGCCGAGAACCCCGACAAGTACTCCTTTGACCACATGGAGGTCGAGGAGCTCGCGCGTAAGGGCGGCTATGTGACCTACCAGGGCAAGCAGTGCACCGAATACGCCGTCGCCAACTCCGCCGCGCGCGTCTGCGCCGCCGTGCTGCACAACGAGCACGCCGTGCTTTCCGCTTCCACGCTCATGACCGGCCAGTATGGCGAGGAGGGTATCTTTACCTCCCTGCCGTGCGTGATCGGTGCCGAGGGCGTCGAGGAGGTCTACACGCTCGACCTGTCCGAGTACGAGCTCGAGGGCTTCCACAAGAGCTGCCAGCACATCCGCGACAACATCGCCCAGCTCGACTGGTGGGACACCGAGGCCTACGACGCAAAGTAGGCCGCTGGCTGCCGCAACCTTGCGAATCTAAGCGCGATACTAAGCGGGCCGCGCCGGAAATCCCCGGCGCGGCCCGCTTTTTTGACTCACGCAGTGCCCTTGCGAATCGAAGGTGAATACTTTTCCGCGAAGTGAACGAGCAAAAACGAGCCCCCGAAGCATCGACACTTTTCAGACGCCGTTTCCTGCGGTTTCGCCAAGTTTTTCCTGCAGTTTTGGCGTCAAAAAGTGTGGATGCTTCGGGGTCCAAAATAGGTCGTTCACTTCGCGGAAAAGTATTCACCTTCGTTTTCGCGCAGACACGAATCCGGCCGCCACAACGCAAAACGGGGCCCGCGCGCAGCGCAGACCCCGTCAAAAAAGATAATTCCCGTTACCTAGTACTGCTCGATGCCCATGTAGCGACGAACCTCGGGGCTGTGGTCGAACACCTTGCCGCGGGCGGCGCGCAGCTCGCAGCTCATGTTGTAGAAGAAGATCGGCTCCAGGTACGAACGCACGCCGGCAGGCACGTCGCCCACGCCGTACTCGAGTGCGTCGAGCACCATGACCGTATCGGTGTGCGTGTTGAGGAACGCCAGCGCGCGCTCCTCCATGGGGCGGCACTCGCCCGATCCGAGCTGCACAAAGTAGAACACGCCGGGCTCGGTAGCCTCGAACGGGCCGTGGAAGTACTCGCCGGAGTGGATGTAGCAGCAGTGCTGCCACTGCATCTCCATGAGCGAGCAGATGGCCATGGCGTAGGTCTGGCTAAAGTTGGGGCCGGATCCCAGGATGTAGAAGAACTCGTGCTGCTGGCAGAGCTCGGCAAAGCGGGCGCCCAGCTCGGCGTTGACCTTCTCGCGGGCAGCGGGCAGCAGCGCATCCATCTGCTTAAGGCCGGCGTACATGTCGGCGAGTGCCTCGTAACCCTCCTGCTGGTCGAGCAGCTCGGCGGCGATCAGAGCGCCGATGCCCTGCGGCACCTCGGCCTGTGGCACGCCTTCGCCCCACGGATAGACCCAGGTGGTCCACTTGCCGTTGTCGATCTTTGAGCCCTCGCAGTCGGTGAGGGCAACGACCTCGGCGCCGGCGGCGAGCGCCATCTCGCAACCGTCGACGACCTCCTGCGTATTGCCGCTGTGGCTGCAGGCGACGACGAGCGACTTCGGCCCCAGGCTCTTGGGCGCCATCAGGCAAAACTCGCGTGCCGTGTAGACCGTCGAGGCAAACGTGGTGGCCTCGCGCTTGAGCAGCTCGTTAGCCGGCATGAGGTCGATCATCGAACCGCCGCAGGCGATCCAAAAGACGTTCTCGATCTTACCCTTGCGCTCGATAATTTCCTGAATCAGATCGTGTGCGTTCACGGTGACGCTCCTCCTTGTGTGGCGGCTTTGAGCGACGACAGCTCGTACCTGCGGTCGTTCTATGTTGTCCTATTTATAGCACGCAAGCTGTCGCTGGTGAAGTCATTTCGCCAAACTTGTTCTATGTTGTTCTATCTGTGGACGTTAGATGTCGAACACGTAGCGCGAGCCCACGATCTTTTGGCGCCCGAGCAGCAGGGGGCGCTCGTCCGCATCGGTAAAGTACGCCTCCATATAGAAGAGCGGCTCGCCAACCGGCACCTCCAGCAGTGGAGCCGCCTGAGCATCGGCAAGCGCGATCTCCACGGTACAGGGGTCGGACTTGAGCGGCGCGCGACCCGAATGCTCGGCAACGAGCGCAAAGATCGAGTTATCGGCGAGGTCCTTATCGGCAAGTGTCTGCAGATAGGGATGGTCGGCCAGCACAAAGGCGTTGTTCTCGAGCATAACGGGCACGCCGTCGGCCGTGCGCACGCGCTCGACCACGATGAGTTCGGCACCGGGCTCCACGCCAAAAAACGCCGCGTCCTCGCGCGTCGCCGCAACCACCGTGCGCGACACCAGGCGCGCTCCGGCCACCATGTCATTGGCGGCGCAACCCTCGGTAAAGCTCTGTACGTCGCCTTTCTGGCGAATCTTGCGCTTGAGCTTGGGGGCGCACACAAAGGTGCCCCTGCCCTGCTGGCGGTTGAGATACCCCGCGCGCGACAGCTCCTCGATGGCTCGGCGCACGGTGATGCGCCCCACGCCGTAGGACTTCGCAAGCTCCATCTCGGAAGGAATGCGCGAGCCAGCTGCGTACACGCCGCGCGCGATCTCGCCCTTTAGGTCATCCATGACCTGCTGGTACAGCGGCACGGCGGAAACCTCGGCGCGCTCGGAACGTTCGGTCTTGCTATCGGATGCCATCGTTACGCTCCATCACGCGCATGCTCGGACTCAAACTCTTCAATCGCCGCCATAAACTGCTCGCCAAAGGCGTCGGCCTTTTTATCGCCAATGCCGTTGACCTGAATAAGCTCGTCGCGCGTCTGCGGGCGCAGGCGACACAGACCGCGCAGAGCCTTGTCGGAAAAGACCATGTACGGCGCCATCTCCAGCTCGGTCGAAATCTCCTTGCGCAGGGCACGCAGGCGCTCGAACAGCTCGGCATCGTCACCCACGCGCGGGCGCTGATCCAGCTCGGCCTCCTCGCGCAGCAGATCAACCGCACGGCGGGCACGGGCCGAGGCCTTGCGCTTGGACGCGCGACGCTTAACGGTAAAGGCGAATGCCTCGTCCTCGACCTCGCCGGCACGCGGGCCCAGCCCCACGACCGGGTACTGCCCCTGCGAGGTTGCCAGATAACCGCGGCCGCACAGCTGGCCGATGATGTCCTTGATGCGCCCGACCGATTCGCTCGAAAGCTCGCCATAGCCGCGATCCTCGTCCAGATGCATTTGGCGGATGCGCTCGGTGTTGCCGCCGTGGAGCACATCGGCGATGAGCGATTTGCCAAAGCGCATGGGGCGCGTGGCCACATAGCGCACGGTGGCGCGGGCCATATCGGTGACGTCCTCGACCTCGAACTGCGTGAGGCAGTTGCTGCAGTTGCCGCAGCCCTCGGCGTCGTCTGCGGTGCCGCCCGCAGCAGCCGCGACAGCATGCTCGGCCGCGGCCTCGTCGCCAAAGTAGCGCAGCATGTATTCGCGCAAGCAGCCGGTGGTATTGCAGTAGCCCTCCATCTGGCTGAGCAGGCGATATCGATTCTGGAGCGCCCACGCACGTTGCTCGTCGTCGAGTGCCTCGTCGGCAGCATCGCCGCGGTCGATCAGAAAGCGGCGCATGCGAAAATCGTTGCCGTTCCACAGCAGGTGGCAGCTGGCCGGGTCGCCGTCGCGGCCGGCGCGGCCAGCCTCCTGGTAGTAGGCCTCGATGCTCTCGGGCACGTTGTTGTGGATCACGTAGCGCACGTTGGGCTTGTCGATGCCCATGCCAAAGGCGTTGGTGGCAACCATCACCTGGATATCGTCGTCGATAAAGGCGCGCTGGCTCTGACGACGGGCGTCGTTGCCCATGCCGGCATGGTAACGGCCAACGCGAATGCCACTGGGGCCCAGCGCCTCGGCAAGCTCACCTGCCAGCGCATCGACGGTCTTGCGGGTCGAGCAATACACGATGCCGCTCTCGCCCGAATGCGCGATCACATAGTCGCGCACCCAGGCGGTCTTGGCTTTGTCGCCCATCTCCTCGCAGCCAAAGTAGAGGTTCTTGCGATCGAAGCCCGTCACCACCGTCGCGGGGTTTTGCAGGCCGAGCATCTGCTGGATGTCCGCACGCACGCGCTCGGTTGCCGTAGCGGTAAAGGCCGCCACAATGGGACGCTGCGGAAGCGATTCGATGAACTCGCGAATCTGCAGGTAGGCGGGACGGAAATCCTGGCCCCATTGGCTCACGCAGTGGGCCTCGTCAATGGCCACGAGCGGTACGCCAATGCCGCCGTCCGCCGCGGCCTCCTGCGCAAAGGCTAAAAAGCGCGGCTCGAGCAGGCGCTCGGGTGCCACGTACATAAGTTGGTAGCGGCCCTCGCGCGCCCGCTTGAGCACGGTGTTTTGCTGGGCCGGAGTAAGGCTGGAGTTGAGATAACTGGGGCGCGCACCCGCCGCGAGCAGCGCGCGGGTCTGGTCCTCCATAAGCGACAGCAACGGACTCACCACAAAGGTGATGCCGGGAAGCATGAGCGCGGGCACCTGGTAGCAAATGGACTTGCCGGCGCCCGTGGGCATAACGCCCAGCGCGTCGCAGCCGGCAAGGATCGCATCGACCATACGGTCCTGCCCCGGGCGAAACGAGGTGTAGCCAAAATAGGCGCCGAGCGTGTCGAGCGCCGTCTGCTGCATGCTATCGGTCATGGTTTCCTAACGTCCAAGTCATCTGCCGCCGATTATACGCCGCCACGCGGACCGGTGCCCCACGGTTGCCGGCCACGCTCATTCTGCGGGTAGTCATTGGGTGTTCCTATAGTTTTGTCAACCGTCGGGGCTACTCCCTGTAGGGCACCCGGTCGCGCATCACGGCGTATATCGCCCTGAGCCGCTTCCTCGCG
>UQQL01000006.1 GCA_900543275.1 uncultured Collinsella sp.
ATGAAGTAGTCCTTATGGCCGATGAGGGACCGTAGGTCGAGATAGGGCTGCGAGGTCGGCTCGCGCAGCATGAAGTCGATGTATCGCGCATAGTATGCCCATCGCTGCTCGAGGCTGGGGTAGAGGTGGTAGAAGCCGTCGAAAAGGCTCTTGAAGCCAAAGGCTTGCTGCCAGTCCGTCATTCCGGCGCGCGCCATGCCTGCGCGGTTGTAATGGTTGAACCCGGCGGCGCTTGACATGCCCGAGCCGATGCCGACGATGATGGCGTCGGCATCGTCGATAAGGCTTCGAAGCCTATACGCTTCCCTCTCTAGAGACGGCATTGGGCAATCTCCTCGAAAGCCGGGGCCATATCGCCGTCAACGAGAATCGTCTCGCACGATGCATCGGGCGCCATAGCCTGGCTGTAGTTGAACACGATGTAGGTGGCGTGCTCGCAGACGTTCGCGATCTGGGCGAGCATGTGCTTTATGATGCCGTTGCGCAGTCCCACGCCAAGTTCGAGGATGGCGACCCTGCCGTTGCGATGGGCTTGCACAAGGCGCTCGAGCTCCTCGAGCTGGGCCGTGGCGAGGGCGTCTGGATGGGCGAGACGCCGCTCGTCGATCGACGTGCGTATGCCCCCCTCCGTCTCGAGCACGCGGTTCTCGTCGAACCCGGCGCGCGCGAAGTGCCCGTCGATGTTGCATGTGACCACGAAGGTGTCGGCGTGCTCCGTAAGACGCCGCAGCCCGTTCATGAGCGAGCCGGGCTCATATTCGAGATACTCCTTTTGATGGAACCGCTCGGCCCATCGGCGTCGCACGCTGGCATCCGGGGAAGCGAGCCCCTGCAGTATGCAGCCGATGCCGTCTGCCTGAGCGAGGTCGCCGTACGCCTCTTGGAAATGAGCATCGGCGCAGAAAAGGTTGAGCCCCTCCGCCATGTCGAGTCCGTTGCTAGCGCCGATGATGACAAGATCCGCTTCGGCTAGCGCCCTGCCTATGCGAACTGCTTTCGCCGTCTCCATGCGCTACCTCCCCAGCGTCTTGCGCACGTCGGCAAGCACGTCGGCGATGTCGGCGCGAACGGCGAGCCCCCGATCCTCGATCGCGCGGGGGAGAAACTGCGTCTTGTTGTTTACGGCGATGTAGCTGGCCTGCGGTAACTGCGCCGTGAGGGCCCAGAACGGCTCCTGGATAAACGCGGGCGTCATGCGGCCCACACCCAGCTCGAGGAAGAGGATCCTCTGCCGTGCGTGCGCGTCGAGCCATTCGGACACCTTGCGGTACTGCTCCTCGTAGAGTTCGCCCTGCAGGAAGTTGCCGTAGCCGCGAACCCAGGGGAACGCCTCTGCCCCGCAGTGCGGGCAGCGCGGCACGAGCTCTGTCGGAACCTCAAGGCCGTCTCCCATGGCCTCTACCATGTTGGAGACCGGCTCGACCGCATCCCACACCGCGTCGGTGCAACAGCGGGAGCACTGAAAGAAGCGGTGGTCGCCTTGGATCTCTGCCACTTTCTCCCAGGGATAGAGCTTCACAAACTGCGTGTCCTGGTTGGTGGTGAGCACGAAGAAATCCTTCTCGGCGAGAATGGCGTCGAGGTCCCTGTAGGGCTTGCGCAGCGGGGCGTTGAGCGTGGTGTCGAGGAAGGTGGCGAGGTATCCCCAGCGCGCCTCGGCGGTGGGCCAGCGGTAGAACGACCCCTCGAAAGCGCCCTTGAAACCGTAGCGCTCGGCGAATTTGCCGAAATGCTTGCGATAGGTCGCGTTGTCCTCGTAGTAGAAGTCGCCGCCGCCCGCCGCGGAGAGCCCGGAGGCCCCGCCCACCAGCACGCAATCGGCTTCTTCGATCATACGGGCGAAGTCCTCGATTTGCTGGTCGTAGGGCTCGGGCTCGCGGTCACTCAGCTCATAGGGCGTGCTGCCGCTGCGGTAGGCGGCATGAAGGGAAAACGATCGGTTGGTGAGCTCGATAACGAGCTGCTCGTACAGGGTCACTGGATACCTTCTTTCAGCTATTATAAACAGGTGTCTATAAAAAGTATCCATGTCGATTTGCTTAAGAGCAATGAACAGCTTCGGCCTGCTGTCGATAAACGAGCGTTTGCCGGGCATTGTCGAGCGTTGCAATTGGAGGGGTAATGGAAGCGGGGAAGATCGATCGTCGCCGACGCTATACACTCTCGGTCATACGGGAGGCGTTCTTCGCGCTGCTGGCCGAGGTCGGCTTCGCGAAGATGACGGTAGCGGATATTTGCCGCCGCGCCGATATCAACCGTGGCACGTTCTATCTGCACTACGAGGACAAGTTCGCCCTGCTCGACGCGCTTATCGACGAGGCCTTGGCGGCGGTGCCGCCGCTCGAGGGAACGGAGGCGGGTGCCCTCTGCCAGCGTCCGCCGGCAAACGATGACTATTATCTGCTCTACTCGGATGACGACGCGTACGCCCGGGTGGCACAGCGCGTCGTCGAGCGCGGCGCCGAGCAGATGGTTCCCTCGATCATGGAGGAGACTGGGCTTTCGCGCGAGGACGCCTATCTGCTCTTCGTCCACAACGTCCAGGGAAATCTCGCGGTCAACCGCCTGCTCGGTTGGAGGCGAGGGCCCGAGTTTGCTCACGCTCAGGAGCTGCTCAGCGCCTATTCCGAAGGGGGCATGCGGGCGGTATCGGCTCGTCACGATCCTCGTAGCTCGTCTTGACCGCATGTCATTTCAGGTAGGTGGCGTTGCTATGGGCCCTCTTTGATTTTCGACGTTGTATAAGGCAATCGCAATCGTCTTGAGCTTCTTTAGGGAACTTGAACAAGAGATATGGCCTGCTGGCGATTGATTAACACCATTCGTTTTGGTTACAAGAAAGCATGCTGCGCGCCTGCAGCATGAGGGAGAGGGAATCCTATGAATATCGTTGTATTGAGCGGCAGCCCGCGTAAGGGCGCTAATACCGATACCATGGTCGAGGCGTTTGCCGAGACCGCGCGTGAGGGCGGCCATACGGTCGAGGTCATCCGCGTTGCCAGCAAGAAGATCGCCGGCTGCTTGGGATGCCAGTACTGCTTCGCCCATGAGGGCGTCTGCGTGCAGAAGGATGACATGGCCAACGTGATTGAGTCGCTGAAAGACACCGACATGGTTGTCTTCGCTTCGCCTATCTACTGGTTTGATATCACTGCGCAGGAAAAGACCGCCATCGACCGCCTGTACGCCTTCGGTGCCACGGGATTCCCGTTCACCAAGACGGCCCTTTTACTCGATAGCCACAGCGAGGGTGTCTATGATGCGGCGATCGCTATGTACAAGTCAACCTGCGCGTACTGCAAGTGGGAGGACCAGGGCATTGTCACCATCAGCGGTATGACCGAGCGCGACAGCATGGCATCCTCGCCCAAGTTGAAAGAGGTGCGAGAGCTCGCTCGCAAGCTTGCCTAAGGACAAGAAGAACGCATGGCAATCAGCGTTGGTGGAAATGCTTGCTGTCCTTACCGAGAGATAGGGGCGAATTCCCTCAAGTGCCGTATAGAACAATTTTTAAACGCAGAAAAATAACTGAAAACAAATTAATCCGCGTTAAAATATTGTCAAATAGAAGTTCATGAGGGAAGGTTACGTATGCGTCGCAAGGCAGACGAGCTCCTTAGGGAATGGCGAGACAGAGCTGATAGAAAACCTTTGCTGGTCAAAGGCGTGCGCCAGTGTGGCAAGACCTATTTGCTCAGAACGTACGCCCAGGATCTTTTCGAATCGGTTGTCTACGTTAATCTTGAGAACGACCGGTCGGCGCGAGCGGATTTTTCGGGCGGTCTTGACCCTCATTCGATCGTACGTGCGATCGAGGCTCGTACGGGACAGCGTATCGTGCCTGGCAAAACCTTACTGTTCATTGACGAGATCCAGGCATGCGAGGAAGCGCTCACTTCCCTTAAATACTTTTGCGAAGATGCTCCCGAGTATTACGTTGCGGCTGCCGGGTCGCTTCTTGGGGTTGCCATTAACCATCAGCCGTATTCGTTCCCCGTCGGAAAGACCGACTTGATTGAGATGGCTCCACTCGATTTCGAGGAGTTTCTCTGGGCGATGGGGCACGATCAGCTGGTCGACGAGATACGCTCATCATTCGAGATAATGGGTCCTCTTGCGCCAAGCCTTCATGAAAAGGCGCTTGGGCTCTATCGACAGTATCTTGTTGTTGGCGGAATGCCCGAGGCGGTCCAAACGTACATCGATGATCAGTCAATCATTGATGTGGCCGAAAAGCATCGGATTATTCTCGACGGATATTCCGCCGACACCAATAAATATGCTGATGAACGCTTGAGTGCAAAGACGCGTGCGTGCTTCGATTCCATTCCACAGCAGCTTGCCAAAGAGAATCGTAAATTTCAATACAAGGTAGTGCGAGCGGGGGGCAATGCGTCTCTCTTTGGAGATGCTCTCGATTGGCTTGTATTGTCGGGTACGGTGGCGCGCTGCAGCCTAGTCGGGCAGATCGAAAGCCCCTTAGAGGCCTTCGTTAACCCTTCTGCTTTTAAAATCTATCAGGCGGATACAGGGCTGCTGGTCTCCAAGGCCGGTGCTCAACGCGCCGATATTCTTGCCGGTATCGGCGGCACATTCATGGGTGCACTTACCGAAAACTACGTTGCCCAACAGCTTTCAGCCATGGGTTATCCACTGCATTATTGGGCGCGAGATAATCGTGCGGAAATCGACTTTGTAGTAGAGAAGCAGGGATGCTTGTCTGCGATTGAAGTCAAGGCGGGGGAGAACACAAGATCTCGAAGTCTGTCCTCACTTAAAAAGACCCATCCGGGCGTGCGCCGAATCAGGCTATCGACTAAGCCCTTTGGAATGAATGATGGGCTTATGTCTGTTCCGCTTTATGCGGCATTTTGTCTATAGGGATGATGCTGGTGTAATGCATGGGGCCCGGGGCGCAGCGTTTACTGCGCTCCGGGCCCCGCTGCTTTGTAAAACCATGACGGTTTAGTCGCCGTTGTTTTAGTCAAACAAACTCGGCATGTCATTTTCCTTCATGAGGGCGCCGGCGGAGGGCAGGCTCTGCGCGGTGAACTTCTCGGCCGAGACGCCGGCGCCGAGGATGTCCTCGGTCGTGCCGACGGTGGTGACCGAGCGGCCCTTCTTGGCCGTGAAAGCCTGGACGCCCTGCGTGTTGGTGGTCGTCTTGGTCTTGAGCAGCGACGTGTTGAAGTTCATCAGGCGGTAGTCGCTCGAGACCAGCGCGAGGTCGCGGTCCTCCTTGAGCACCTGCGCATACAGCAGCTTGCTGCCGCCGTAGATGGCGTTCTTAAGGCGCTTGCGGTTGGTCTTGGTAGCGTATCCAGAAAGCGCGACACGCACCACGCGGCCGTTCTCAAAGACGAACAGCACGTCGGCCTTGTAGTCCTCGGGGTCGATGACCCAGATGACGCTCTCGTCGGGTTCCATCTCAAGATCGGTCGGAAGGTACGAGCCCAGCTGGGCCGACTTGGTGTCCTCAAACGCCGCGACCTTGCACTTGTACACCTGGCTCTTGTTGGTAAAGACCAGCAGCTCGTGGGTGTTGGAGGACGGGAACTCGATAAAGGGTTTGTCGCCGTCCTTGTACTTGAGCGTAGCGGCCTTCTTGAGCACGCGGTCCGTCATCTTCTTAAGGTAGCCATCGCGCGAGAGCATGATGGTCACCGGGTACTCCTCGACCTCGGGCTCCAGGCTCACCTCGACGACCTCGTGGGGTTCGATCCTGCCCGTGCGGCGCGGCATCACATACTTCTTGTTGACCGCGGCCAGCTCGTCGCTGATGACCTTCTTGATATTGTTCTCGCTCGAAAGGATCTCCTCAAGCTCGGCAATCTCGCCCTCGAGCTTGGCGATGTCCTTGGTGCGGTTGAGGATGTACTCCTCGTTGATGTTGCGGAGCTTAAGCTCGGCGACAAACTCGGCCTGGGTCTCGTCGATGTCGAAACCCTTCATAAGGTTGGGTACAACCTCTGCCTCGAGCTTAGTGCCGCGGATGATGGCGATGGCCTTGTCGATGTCGAGCAGAATTGCCTCAAGGCCGTGCAGCAGGTGCAGGCGCTCGGACTTTTTGCCCAGGTCAAAGTTAATGCGGCGACGCGTGGACGCAATACGCCACTTGACCCACTCGTGCAGAATCTGGCGCACGCCCATAACACGGGGATAGCCGTCGACGAGCACGTTGAAGTTGCACGAGAACGAATCCTGCAGCGTGGTCGAGCGATAGAGCTTGGCCATGAGCTTGTCGGGGTCGACGCCGCGCTTAAGGTCGATGGCGATGCGCAGACCCGAAAGGTCGGTCTCGTCGCGGATGTCGGCGATCTCCTTGACCTTGCCCTCCTTGGAGAGCTTGACGATGCGTTCGATGATGACATCGGTCTTGGTGGTGTAGGGGATCTCGTACACCTCGATGATGCGCTCTTCGGGAATCCAGCGCCAGCGGGAGCGAATCTGGAAGCTGCCAAGACCGGTCTCGATGATCTTCTCCATCTCCTCGCGGCGGTAGATAATCTCGCCGCCGGTCGAGAAATCGGGCATGGGCATGTACTCGAGCAGGTCGCAGTCGGGGTCCTTCAGGTAGTGCATCGTGGCGGTGCAGACCTCGTTGAGGTTGAAGCCGCAGATATCGGACGCCATAGCGACGCCGATGCCCTTGTTGGCCGAGACGAGGATGTTGGGGAACGTGGTGGGCAGCAGACGCGGCTCCTTCATGGCACCGTCGTAGCTGTCAACGAAGTCGACCGGGTCCTTGTCGATGTCTTTGAAGATCTCGGCGCTGATGGGGGAGAGCTTGGCCTCGGTATAACGCGAGGCGGCGTAGCTCAGGTCGCCCGAATAGTACTTGCCAAAGTTGCCCTTCGACTCCACGAAAGGAGCAAGCAGCGCCTCGTTGCCCGTGGCCAGGCGCACCATCGTCTCGTAGATGGCGGCGTCGCCGTGTGGGTTGAGCTTCATGGTCTGGCCCACGATGTTGGCGCTCTTTTGGCGCTCGCCCTTGAGCAGGCCCATCTTGTACATAGTGTAGAGCAGCTTGCGGTGCGAGGGCTTAAAGCCGTCGATCTCGGGGAATGCACGCGAGACGTTGACGCTCATAGCGTAGGGCATGTAGTTGACCTCGAGCGTCTGCGTAATCGGCTGGTCGGTGACCTCGGAGTGCAGGCCGATGACGTTCTCGGCGTTGACCTGCTTTTTCTTGGGCTGGTTCTTCGTCTTCTTCTTTGCCACGATTTCCTCTTGAACTTCTTATGGGCCGTCGTTATCGATTTGCTGCTACTGCAGGTCCAGCTGGTCCAGGTATTCCTTGCCGTGCTCGGAGATGTGACGCTTGCGGCCCGTCTCGTCGTTGCCCAGCAACAGGTTGAACATGGTCTCCATCTTGGTGACGTCCTCGGGTTCTACCTTGATCAGGCGGCGCGTCTCGGGGTTCATGGTGGTGAGCCACATCATGTCCGGATCGTTCTCACCAAGACCCTTGGAGCGGTTGATCGAGCACTTCTGGTCGCCAATCTCCTTGAGGATGCCGTTCTTCTCGAGCTCGGTGTAGGCAAAGTAGGTCTTCTCTTTGCAGTTGATCTCGTAGAGCGGCGACTCGGCGATATACACGTAGCCCTCGTCGATAAGCGTGGGCACCAGGCGATAGAGCATGGTGAGCACAAGCGTGCGGATGTGATAACCGTCGACGTCGGCGTCCGTACAGATGATGACCTTGTTCCAGTTGAGGTTGTCCAGGTCAAAGGCGCCAAGGTTCTTGATGCGCTTGTCCTTGATCTCCACACCGCAGCCCAGCACGCGCATGAGGTCCATGATGATGTCGGACTTAAAGATGCGCGGGTAGTCCTCTTTCAGACAGTTGAGGATCTTGCCTCGGACGGGCATAACACCCTGGAACTCGGCATCGCGCGAGGTGCGGATGGCGCCTGCTGCCGAGTCGCCCTCTACGATGTAGATCTCGCGACGGCTCTTGTCCTTGGAGCGGCAGTCGATGAACTTCTGCACGCGGTTGGCCATGTCGGTCTTCTGCTGCAGATTGGTCTTGATGCTCTGGCGCGTCTTCTCGGCGTTCTCGCGCGAGCGCTTGTTGATGAGCACCTGCTCCATGATCTTGTTGGCGGCGTCTTTGTTCTCGATCAGATAGGTCGAGAGGCGCTCCTTAAAGAATGCCGTCATCGCCTGCTGGATAAAGCGGTTATTGATGGCCTTCTTAGTCTGGTTTTCGTAGGACGTCTGGGTGGAGAAGCAGTTGGTCACCAGCACCAGACAGTCCTGGACGTCCTGCCACTTAATGCCGCTCTCGTTTTTGTTGTACTTGCCCTGTTGCTTGATGTAGGCATCGATGGCGCTGGTCAGAGCACTACGGGCGGCCTTTTCGGGCGAACCGCCGTTCTCGAGCCATGACGAGTTGTGGTAGTACTCCTGCATCATGAAGGTGCGCGAGAAGCACATGCACGCGGTGATCTTGACGTTGTAATCGGGCAGGTCCTCGCGGTCGCGACCGCGACGGTCAGCCTCGATAAAGAAGGGCTCGGTAAGGTAGTCGGTACCGACCTTCTCGAGCACGTAGTCCTCGATGCCCTTGGGATAGCAAAAATCCTCTTCGGAAAACTCGCCATCGTCGCCCTCAATGCGCAGGCGGAAGGTCACGTTGGCGTTGACCACGGCCTGGCGGCGCATGGTCTCGCGATACCAGTCGTGGGGAATGCTGATCGAGGTAAAGACCTCAAGATCGGGGCGCCACTTGATGGTGGTGCCGGTGCGGTCCTCGTCGCTGGGCTCGATCTCAAGCGCTTTCTTTTTGGCGCCAACGACCTTGCCTTTCTTAAAGTGCAGGGAGTACTTGTTGCCGTCGCGCCAAACCGTGACGTCCATGTACTCGGATGCGTACTGGGTCGCGCACGAGCCCAGGCCGTTGGTACCGAGCGAGAAGTCGTAGTCGCCGCCCTGGTTGTTGTTGTATTTGCCACCTGCGTAGAGCTCGCAAAAGACGAGCTCCCAGTTAAAGCGCTTCTCGGAGGGGTTCCAGTCGAGCGGGCAGCCGCGGCCGTTGTCCTCTACCTGAATGGAACCATCGCGAAAGGCGGTAAGGGTGATGAGCTTGCCGTAGCCCTGGCGCGCCTCGTCAACGGCGTTGGACAGGATCTCGAAGGCGGCATGCGCGCAGCCGTCGAGTCCGTCCGAGCCAAAGATAACGGCGGGGCGCAGGCGTACGCGCTCCTCGTCCTTGAGCTGACGAATACTGTCGTTACCATAGTTTGCGGTGTTTTTTGCCATGCTCGCTCTCTCGATGCTCCTTTGCTGCGTTGTAGTCATATAGATAGTCAAGGTAGCATAGCCCAGGCCGTGGGCGATTCCACCTAACACGAAATCCATCGAACAATCGTTCGGAGTTCGATGGAGATTCGTTTACTCGGACAAAACCGAGTCGGTTCTGTCCGAGTAAGTTTGAAGGCGGCTGGAGGCGCCCTACCTTGTTTGCGGATGGATCGAATCGAACATTGGGACAAGCGTCTCGTTTTATGGGCCACGGGCGTGCGTGTGCGAGTCCCTTTGGCCCATAAGGAACGCTGGCGGGTCGTTATTTGGGCCGTGGGTCACTTCGCCGGCGTCGTGTTTCGTCATACGCTCATAGTGGAAGCCGATGCCACGGGGTCGACTTGGGACTCGGGCAACGGATGAGCTACAAGCCGAAAGGAGCGGTGAGGATGATGAAGCCCATGACGAAGAAGCTGCTGTTAGGAATTCCCACCGTGACGCTTTCGGCCGTGCTGGCATGTACGGTGGCCGGCTGCGGCGGTAATGCGCCGAGTGGCTCGGGCGGGAGCGCACCTGTGCAGGAGAAGGCCGAGAAGCCCAAGGCCTATGAGTCGCAGACGGTCGAGGTGGCAGGCATTACCTATGAGTCGGTGGCTCACGGTACGTTCTATCGCGGTGATGCCAAGAAGCAGGACGGCTTTTACCTGCACATCAAGATTACCAACAACAACACAAAGAACAGGACGTTCAGTTCCTTTAACGTGCATGCTGCCCAGGGCGATCTTGAGGCAGGCGACCCGTTGTTTACTTCCGGCAAGGCGGCCGTGCTCGACTACGTTGCAAGCGAGGCTCCCGATGAGCTTCACGAGGGCATCGATCTTTCCAAGAGGCCAGATATCGGCCCGGGCGAGACCGTTGAGTACGTGTATTTCTGGGCCCCCAAGACGGCGTACTACGGGCCCATCACTGTCGAGTTCGTAGACGCTTACGCCCCCGCCAAGAATCATGAGGCCATGCACTTTGACACCACGGGATGCGAGACCAAGGAGTTCAAGGCGGCCGGCGGCGTGGCCGATTCTGGCGAGAAGGCAGATTTAACGGGCATCGACTGCGCATCGTACAGCATCGAGGCCGCCGATGGGTACACGCTGGATTCGTCCGACGAAGAGCGCGAAAAGGCAAACTTCTTCCACGACGAGACTGGAGGACGCCTGAACATCAGCATCTTCCCGCGCTCGCCGGAGGAAGAGGTTGCAAGCCTAGAGCAGGTCTACGAAGGCAAGGAGACAACAACCGACCAGGTCGAGTGCAACGGCATAACGTGGCTGCGCTTTACCGGTCCCGACAACGGCCATACACTGTTTGCGACGGCTCCCGCGACGGGCGAGACCGTCCGCGTGTCGATTGGCTGGAAGATCGACTGGGACGCCGCCGTGCCCATGATGGAGGCACTGAAGCTCAAATAACGCCGCGATTCTCACGTCAGGCGACTCAGGGCTGGCTCCGAGTTATCGGGGCCAGCCCCTTTTGGTGTTCGATGAGCCGGGTCGGCGTCTCTCGCAAAAGTAACTTGGAGCTAGCGAGGCTTATCCGAATTGACCTCATCGGCGGTGTCTTTTTCGAGCGCCGTGCGGCGGGCGCTGTAGGCGATGAGGCCCGCGCCTGCCGCGGCGAGTGCTGCAGCGGTTGCCGTAAGGGGAGCGTTGACATCGCCCGTGCCCGCAAGCGCGCCCGCTTTTCCGGAGCGCTTGTTATTGCCGTGGTCCTTGCCACTGCCGGAGCTGCTTCCGCCGGAGCCGCCGCCCTCGTCAGCACCGCCGCCACTCGAGCCACCGTCGCCGTCTGCTGTCATCGGGGCGTCGTGAAGTCCTGTCGTATCCGCGCTGTCGCAGACGCCGACCTGAACTTCTGAGCGCTCGCATGCCGCGTCGGGCACATGAAGCTCGTGCAATACGGCACCCAGCGCCGAGTTTGCACCCGGTCGAATTTCCTCGAGCGTTACGGGATCGAGCGCCACCAGGTCACGCGCCTTCGCATACAGCGTCACGCGTTTGCCCACTTCGTCGCTCCAACTCTCGGGGATAGCGAAGCTCATGCGGAACTGTGCCGTGCAACCCGGTGCCAGCACGGCGTTGCCGTTGTCGGCTACCAGCGGGTGCGTTGCAAAACATGCGCCCAGCGTCTCGAGCGCGTACTTCACGTGTGCCATGTCGTTGGCCGAAGCGTCTTCGGCAAGCTCCGGATCGTGGATCGAAGCCATGCGTGCGTTCGCTCCGAATCCGATGGATGCGCTGGAGAACGGCTGGCTGGAGCCCTCTCGGTACAGATCGATCGTGCCGGCGGTCAGCAGAGTGTTGCCGTCGTTTCGCACCGTGACCATGAAGGATTCGCCTGCTGCTCCGGGCACCACCGCGCCCGAGGTAGCGACCGCGCCCGTCGGAGTGGCACACGCCACCAAGGGCACTTCGATGCCGTGCAGCTCCGCCTCGCTCTTCTCCGCGCTCACAATGTGCGTGGCGAGCGCGGAGAGCACGCCTCCCGACGTCAAAAATGTCGTTATCTGATCGACGGGATGGTCCAGCTCGCACATCACGAACGGTTCCGTGAACAGATCGCCAGCCAAGGTGCTGGCGAAGATGCGGAAGTGCTTGCCCATCACTGCTACCGGGTTGCCTTCTTCGTCGTAGGTTTGTCCCACCTTGCCATCGGTGTTCTCTACATAGAGCACGCACCTGCCGTTGTTGCTTACGCTAAACGACGCCGGGCCACAGCCTGCGGCACCCACGGGCTGCGTTGCAAATGCCGATGCGCCTCGCGTCCAAGTAATATGCTGCAGTTGCTCGTTGACGGTTGCCAAAAAGCCCGAATGTTGCGGCCACGGCACCGCATGGGGTACCGTGGCGTCTGGTGGCATAACGCCCCAGCCCGCAATGGACTGGCCGATCACGGCGTACGATGCGCAGCCGCAACCGTCTGCGGTCTCGTACGCAACGGGCACCACCATTTTGCCGTTGATATTCTCGGGTTCGCCCAGCTCGATGCTTGACGGTGCTTGCGGAAAGCGGAGAACTTGGCGGAACGTCAGGCTGTCGCCCGAAACGTCCGACCACAGTGTGAAGCACTCCAGCGCAACCTCGGCCTCGCTGCCGAGCGCCTTTTCTGCGGTGGTTCCGCGGCGGTGGAGGTAGGCACCCGACAGGCGTCCGTCGATCAGCGTCTTGCCTACCGTGATGCGCGGGCACTGCAGGCAATGGTAGCCATCCTCTTGCAGGCGGCCGCGCGAGATGCTGCGCCATGACGTATGCGACACAACGCGGATCTCGTCATTACTTATGCGCAGGCGCACAACGGACAGTATGCCGGCTGTGTTTGCCGTATCGAAAAGGGTGTTGTCGCCGGCGGGGCGCTCGCCCGAGACCAGCAGCACGTAGGCGTCCTGGTTTCCTCTTCCGTCCGTATATTCCACCACGTCGAAGTCGTAATCGAATATGCCGTCGCGCTCCACGTCGCCCTCGCCAATCCCAAGGGGAAAGTCCACGGGCGTGGGAGCGGACCACGTGCCGTTTGCCTTTGTGTGCACCACCAGGCGCGAGCGGCCATTGTCGCCGTAGCGCACCGAGGCGATACGGAACAGGCATTCTACGCCGGCAATCATCGTTAGCTTCATGTGGGCTTCGCTGAGCACGCCGGAAAACAGCACGTTGTCGCTCGAGGGTTTTATGCCGCCACGCTCGTCCTCCGACACGCCGGCAGAATTGGCGTTCGGGTCCGCAACGGCGTTCGTTGACTGACCGATGTAGGTGTACTCATACATCGGCGCGGCGTTTTCGTCGTTCTCTACCAGTGCATGGACGAAATGCTCGATCTGTCCCGTGTCTTCGCTTTCTGAATCCGCCTCGAGCTCAATGCGCGTGGCCGCTTGATCCCAATCGCGCACGACAGGCGCGGCATTTACGGCAGTGGCCTTAACCTCGGCGCGTGCGAGCAGCTCGGCGTTGGTGACGATGGTGGCCGATGCGATAAACTGCGGCACACCACCTGCTTCGGCGTTGCCGGCCGAGCCGAAGCAGGCATCCAACGTATAAGGCGTATTTCCACCCAATGCCAGCTCAGAGCGCTGGAGTACATACTGGTCGCCATTGTTCACCGACATATTCCACGAATCGATGAGTGTGGGCCACGACCCCGACCAAGCCTTGGTGGTCCACTTGAACATTACGAACTGGAGTATCACATCGACATCGACGTCTGCACCTACGCGCAGCCGCGGAAGCTGGTGTCCATCTGCCTTCTCGTACCCAATGAACAGTGTGAGGGATGCGGCGCCACGCACAGCGGACGAAGCGACGCCTGCAATGCCGGCTCCAAAGGTGACGGCAAGTCCGATCTGGATGGTGAACGAGCCCGACGTGTTGGAATAGTCGAGCGAAATGTTCTTGAAAAACGCCGCGCCGCTGCCGTGCGTGTGGGCGCCCACGGCGAGCGCCAGTTTTGCCAGCACCCAGGGGTTGACGTTTAGGAAAAACGGCACCGGTCCTAGGGTAAACTGCTCGGTCCAATTGAGGTCGGTTCTTACCTGGAAGAGGGCCTTAATATTGCCGTATGCGGGGTCGTTGTTGTCACCCCAGGTTTTGCCCACCCAATCGTAGGCGAGCGAGCCGTACAGCTGTGTGGCGATATCCATCGTGAACAGCGGCGTGCAATGGTGGCGAAGGAGCTTGGTGTTTCTTGGATCGGTGCCCGAACCGGCACTCATACTTTTGTACTGATTCCACTTCCCCTCCATTTCGTCGAGGTAGCGGTTTGCCTGCTTGGCGCCCGACTCGCGCGGTGACTTCTTCCAGTACTCCGGATCCGGATTGCCCGAATCGTTCATATAGCTGGCTGGTTTGTATCCTCCGCCAAACAGCACGTATCCAGCAAACGAGAAATCGAAGAGGATCGGAAATGTGGGTATCCAGCACGTGAACTTATTGCCGCCGATGCCGGGAAACGCCGCGGGGAAATCAAACGGAGTGACCTCTTGGTCCATGGTAGTGGGGACGATAGTGGTCGAGCCCGATTCCGCCTTTGCGGCCGGCGCGGTGACAACGGCCATGGGGGATGAGAGCGTGTAGGTTTTGCCCTGATAGTCGAGGACAAAGCGCAGCTTGCACCCTTCCTCCAGAAGGCCCGATGCCGCGTCGAGAAACTTGTCTTCGAGTGTGAACGTCGCCAGATTATCCGCGCCTGATGCGCTGGCCTTGATCTGGCCGATCTGCGTGACGGTTTCGGGCGAGCTACCCGTGGCGGGCATTACCTTGTTGATGTGCAGCGTTGCCTGTCCACCCTGTGGCAGATGCGCCCGCACGGTAAAGGCGTGCGTATCGGGTTGGTCGTTTGCCGCGTCGTCCTTCGGCAATGCCATGAACGTGGCATCAGCGTACTGGATGTCCCATTCGTCGAATGTGAGCTGGCGGAAGTACGGCTCGCCGTCGGACAGCGGACGCGTGGGCGCGGTTATGGCGGTGCCGCCCTGGATACGCGCAAGGGGAATCTCGACATCGCGGTAGCCCGCCATGCTAATGGAGATGCCGCCGTTAAAGTCGCACGCGTCGAGAAGCGTTGCCTCGTCCACGTAGCCTTCCGAAAGAGGGGCGACCTCAAAGATGGCCGTGCCTTCGTCATCGGTCGTGGCGGTGAGCTGCTTGCCCACGGCATAGCGCGATGTGAGCGTGACCTGGGCACCTGCGATGGGCGTATTCTTGTTGGCGACGTCGACCACGACCACACCAAACATGGTGCGCGAGAGAACGAGCACCTTGAAGGGGTCTTCTTCGTCGGCATAGGCCGCGGTGGGCGCGAACGGCAGCAGGAAGGCATTTTCGCTTCTCGGCACGCGAGGCAACATAATGCTCGCCAGCGAGGACGCTCCAGCAACAAGTAACGAACGGCGATCAAGCATCTTGGGCTCCCATCCCGCAAATATCGGTGGAAATAATCCAATTTTGCGAGAAGACGCTTCGTAGCGGTAGTGCCGTTCGAGGGTCAAAATGTCCAAATTGATCGAGCGAAGCGCCGGGTTCCGGAACGCGTTCGATGCGCTTGGCAGCCCGGTCGCTAACGCAACATGTGCGCGACCAGCTCGGCGCGTGTGCCGATGCCAAGCTTTGCGTATACGCCGGATAGGCGATTTTTGACGGTGCCCGGCGATACTCCCATATGGCGTGCGATTTCGGCGTTGGTCCACCCACGGCAGGCGAGCATGGCCATGGTGAATTCCGTGGTCGTTAGATCGTCGGCAACGTCCTCGCCCGAATCGGGGTTGTGGATGCGTCGCCAGCCGTAGCTGAATCGATACGTGGTCTCGATGATGCGTGCGAAATCGTCAGGGTATTGCGGTTTTAGGCATGCCTCGATAAGCCCCTGCAAAAGGCCGTGGTGCTCGCCAATGAGCTCGATAAGGCCGTCGGGGCGCGCAATGTTCCAAGCGGTTCCGAAATGCGTCCTTGCGGCGTCGACGTCTTTGAGACTCATGCAGGCCATGGAGGCTGCCAGGTGCAGGAACAGTTCCGAGATGGGATAGCTTCCCTGTTTCATGATCAGGGCGTTTTCCGCCATGCCCAGACTGCGGCCATATTCGCCGCGCAGGTACAGGGCATGCGCCATCACGTAGCTGGCGAACAGGCGCAGGCCTTCGGGCAGATGCGCCGCAAGCGGATAAAACTCTTCGGCAGAATACGGGGAAGGCAGGTGCAGCAGGACGCTCGCGGCGGAGGCGAACAGGATATGCGTGGCGTGGACGGCGGGCGATTCCTCGTCAGTTGACGTATCGAGAATGCCCGCAAGGCAACGGCGGGCATCGGCGATACGGTTGAGCGATAGACTGGCATATCCGCAGATAAAGCATGCGGAATAGCGCAGCGCGGGGTCGGTGGCGTCAAGATGGGGGCGTGCTGTCTCGGCGGCGAGTGCGGCCTGTCCGCGAAAGTACAGCGCTTCTGCCGTGGCGATGGTGCGTGAATCGGGGTCGGAAATGCCTGCAACCGCAGCGTCAATCTGCCCCGGCACAAAGGCAGTGCACATCAACGGCATGGGAATGCATGGGTAGCCATCGCAGTCCA
Source organism: uncultured Collinsella sp. (assembly GCA_900543275.1). GTDB lineage: Bacteria > Actinomycetota > Coriobacteriia > Coriobacteriales > Coriobacteriaceae > Collinsella. The sequence goes on from UQQL01000006.1 coordinate 16,350, forward strand.
TCTTCCATCTCCCATCAGGTGGCAACAATAGCAGCAATTGTACTCCTGTTGCTCGGGACTGGAATTTGTGGGTATCGTCTACGATTATGCTGAACGCATAAAGGAAGAGTCTATTGGCGATGCTCCCAAGGTGGCTACCGAAGCCTAGCTGACCTCGACATTAGGAAAAAATACCACCCCTGTAAAAAGCTCTGTCGCAGCGATGGGAAACGCATCTCGTTCTGCATATAATGAGGTCATGTGACGGTGCGTTTGCATACGTGTAACGCATTCCCATCGAACCGAAAAGGAGCTCTGCATGGATCCCAACAAGCGTCCCGACGACATGGTGCGTATCACCACTCCCGAACTTGCCCAGGTGTTCATCGATGAGCAGGTCGCTGCAATCCGCGAGCAGATCGGCGACAAGAAGGTCCTGCTGGCCCTTTCCGGCGGCGTCGACAGTTCTGTAGTTGCGGCCCTGCTCATCAAGGCTATCGGCAAGCAGCTCATTTGCGTGCATGTGAATCACGGCCTGATGCGCAAGGGCGAGAGCGAGCAGGTCGTCGACGTCTTCAGGAACCAGATGGATGCCAACCTGGTTTACGTTGACGCCACCGACCGCTTCCTGGACAAGCTCGTGGACGTCGAGGAGCCCGAGGCCAAGCGTAAGATTATCGGCGCCGAGTTCATTCGCGTGTTCGAGGAGGAGGCCCGCAAGGTTGGCGACGAGGTCAGCTTCCTCGCCCAGGGTACCATCTATCCTGACATTCTTGAGTCCCAAGACGGCGTGAAGGCTCACCACAACGTGGGCGGTCTGCCCGAGGATCTGCAGTTTGAGCTCTGCGAGCCCGTCAAACTGCTGTACAAGGACGAGGTCCGCGTGGTCGGTCGCGAGCTCGGCCTGCCCGAGAACATGGTTGAGCGCCAGCCGTTCCCCGGTCCCGGCCTGGGCGTCCGCTGCCTTGGTGCCATCACCCGCGACCGTCTTGAGGCGCTGCGCGAAGCCGACGCCATCGTGCGCGAGGAGATCGACAAGGCCGGTCTGACCATCTGGCAGTATTTTGCCGTCGTGCCCGACTTCCGCGCAACCGGCGTGCGCGAGGGCAAGCGCGCCTACGATTGGCCCTGTATCATCCGCTGCATCAACACCGTCGATGTCATGACCGCCGAGGTGCCTGAGCTCGACTGGGCGTTGCTCAGGCGCATCACCGCTCGCGTCACCGCCGAGGTTCCCCGTATCTGCCGCGTGTGCTACGACCTCACGCCGAAGCCGGTTGGCACGGTGGAGTGGGAGTAAGCTTCTACTCTTTTGGGTGAACTGCATTGACGGAGAGGGGGCCCGCGCAAACGTGTGCGGGCCCCCTTTTGTTTTACTGTTCGGTTGACGCTGCAGATCGTTTTGGAAGGCTTACGAGCATGGTGGTCCCGTTCTCGGAACTTGCTTCGACCTCTACGGCGCCACCGTGAAGCGCTGCAATCTCCCAAACAAGCGCTAGTCCGAGTCCTGCGCCGCCGTATGCCCTGCTGCGGGATTTGTCGAGACGAAAGAACGGCTGGAAGATGCTCTCACGGTACTGCTTGGGTATTCCCGGGCCCTGGTCCTCGACTCGCAGGAACACGTGGCTGTCGCTGCCGCAGGTGGACACGTTGACAGTCGAGCCGGGGCGGCTGTAACGGATGGCATTTTCGACCAGGTTAAACACCAGCCGATAGAGGAGCGTGTCGCTCCCGATTACTAAAGCGTCTCCAGCACAATTGAGGGCTATGCCCTTATTTTCGGCAAGTGGCGCAAGGTCGGTGAGGACCTCTTCGGACAAGGGACCAAGTTCAACATCGTCCTCGCAAGGAATGCTGTGGAGCTCACTCATCTCGAGCAATACCTTGGTCATCTGCGACATTCGCTCGGTTTGTTCTTGTAACAGGTCGAGCAGCTCGGCTGTTTCGGGTTGTAAACCGGAGTGTTCGGAGATGAATAGTTCAATCTGTGCTTGCATAAGGGCGAGCGGGGTGCGCAGCTCGTGTGCGGCGTTGCCGGTAAACTGACGCTGTGCAGAGAACCCTTCGCCAAGACGAGCGATCATGTCGTTGAAAGAGGCGCTGCATCGTTGTAGCTCGGTGGGCACATCTTCATTGAGTTTGATTTCGCTTAGGTTGTCAGGTTGCACACGCTCAACCTGAGCTGCAAAAGCCCGTAGCGGTTTGAGTGCACGGCCGCTCACAAAGTATGCCAGCGCGCCGCCAAGGAGTGTGACTCCAGCCGTGATGCACCAGGCTGTCGTGCCAAAAGACTCCTGTGCGTCGTTTACGACGATCGTGACCTTGTCATCGAGGGCTGCTTTCGTTGGGTCGAACGCCTGGAGCGAATCTTCGCCGGTTGCGTTAAAGGCCGAGATGTCGCTGCCGATGGCATCCATGTAGCGCATACCCGTATAGCCGACCAGGCAGTTCGTCAGCACGCACGCTGCGCACGTGAGCAGCGCCGTCATAATCGTTATGCGCCATTGCAGCGAAAGCCTTTTCATTCGCTATCCTCCATAACATAGCCCTCTCCAATCCGATTGCGAATCGGGTCGTATCCCAAAACGATGCGTAGCTTTTTGCGGAGTGACGAGATGTGAACGCGGGTTGCGTTGCTAAAGCTGTTCACGCTGCTATCCCAAACGTGCTCGATAAGCTCCTCTTGACTTACCGGACGCCCCTGATTAAGCATCAGGTATTCCAAGATTCCCGTTTCCTTGCGCGTAAGAGATAAAGCCTCGCTGTCCACGGAAGCGATGCGCGCCTTGGTGTCAAAGCGGAGCTTTCCGCAGGTTAAAACTATGTCGCTTTGTGTAAAGCGTCTGAGGGTAAGGCTGCGAATCCTTGCCGCAAGCTCGTCCAGATGAAACGGCTTGGTGAGGTAATCGTTGGCGCCGGCATCGAGTCCGGCGACTTTATCGGATACATCGCCACGTGCGGACAGAATCAGTACCTTAGTCTCGCAGTCAGTTTTCCTAAGTTCCTTGAGTACGGTCATGCCGTCGATACGGGGAAGGTTGAGGTCGAGTACCACAAGGTCGAAGGCCTCAACGTTCAGCAGATCGAGCGCCTCCTGTCCGTCGTGACAGCAGTCGATGCTGTACGCCAAGTTTCGCAAGCTGCGCGCGATTGCATCACACAGCGCCCGCTCGTCCTCGACGATCAAAATTCGCATAACAGTCTCCTCGCACATTCCAAATCGCGCTTAACACGGATTTTATAGTCGATATGGTCCAATGGTCGCGTAACGAAAGGAGTGGTCAGGTTGTTCAAAGCGGTAAAACCCGTGGTACAGGTCGCTTTGTTGATCGTCGGAATTGCCATGGTGTGCTTTGGCGTTATGCGTGGCGAGGCGGATGCCGTGCTGGCCAAGGCAATCAGGCTGTGCTTGGAGTGTATCGGAATTGGATAAAAGAAAAAACACCGGATCGCATCTTTTGGCTCGATTTCGCGGATTGATTCAGGCGGCGGCGACGCTTGCGACCAATATTCACCTGCCTAACTTTGCCAAGGGGGGCATCTACCAGGGGGCGGGCAAAGCCGTCTGCGTGCCGGGGCTCAACTGCTACTCGTGTCCGGCGGCCTCGGGTGCGTGCCCCATCGGGTCGTTTCAGTCGGTGGTGGGATCGTCTAAGTTTAGCTTCTCGTATTACGTGACCGGAACGCTCATTTTGATCGGCGTGCTGTTGGGGCGTTTTGTATGCGGCTTTTTGTGCCCGTTTGGATGGCTGCAAGAGCTTCTGCATAAGATTCCCGGCAAAAAGCTCTCCACGAAAAAGCTCAAGCCGCTCACGTACATCAAGTATGCCGTGCTGCTGTTTGCCGTGGTGCTGCTGCCCGTCTTGGTGGTTAACGATGTGGGTATGGGCGACCCGTTCTTTTGCAAGTACATCTGCCCACAGGGTGTGCTCGAAGGCGCGATTCCGCTGTCCATCATGAATACGGGAATCCGCTCCGCGCTGGGAAAGCTCTTTACCTGGAAGCTCGCGATTCTCATTGTGGTTGCAGTGCTGAGCGTGCTGTTCTACCGCCCCTTCTGCAAATGGATTTGCCCCCTCGGTGCGTTTTATGCGCTCATGAACAAGGTGTCGTTGCTGGGGATCCAGGTTGACCAGTGCAAATGCGTCTCGTGCGGCAAGTGCGCCAAGGTGTGTCAAATGGACGTGGACGTTACGCGTACGCCCAACCATGCCGAGTGCATTCGTTGCGGCAAATGCGTGGGCGCGTGCCCCGTCGATGCTATTAGCTTTCGCTATGGGCTGGGTGTGACGGGCGACAAACCCGCGCAGCCCGCGCAAGCCTGCGAAAACAAATAGGTACCTATTAAGCTTCGATACAACGGAGGAACCATGAAACTGTCAAAAATTGCGGCCTTGTTGATGCTGCCCGTGCTGGCGCTGACTCTCGCGGCGTGCTCTGCCCCCAAGGGCGACGCGAAGGATGCCACGAGCGGCGATGCGCAGATTGCCGAGCTTGTGGCACAAAAGCCGTCGAGCGCCGAGGAGGCGGCCGAGCTGTACCAGCAGCTGCTGCAAAAGGAAAACGAGATCTTTGCGAGCGATAACGCCCTATGGGAAAAGGTATTCAATGCGGCAAATAAAGACTCGGCAATGATTGAGGACGGTAGCAATTACGGCGATTTCCTGCTCAAGACTATCGACGGCGCCAAGGATCAGTTTACGGCTGACGAGCTCAAGACGCTAAAGGCCGGCGCGCAGCAGGTCAAGGAGATCGAGGAAAAGCTCATGGCACTGGAGAAGGAGTTTCCCGGATGCGGCAGCACGCCCGGCGAGGGGGAGAGCGTCGATGCCTCGACCGCAGGCATGACCAACGGCGAGAGCGGGGAGACGAAGTTCCCCAGCTTTAAGGGCAAGGACTTGGACGGCAACGATGTAAACAGCGACGAGCTGTTCTCCAAGAACAAGGTCACCGTCATGAACTTCTGGTTTACCACCTGCAAGCCGTGCGTGGGAGAGCTGGGCGATCTGGAGAAGCTCAACAAGGAGCTTGCCGAGAAGGGCGGCCAGGTCGTGGGCGTTAATTCCTTTACGCTCGATGGCAACAAAGACGAGGTGGCCGATGCCAAGGACGTGCTTTCCAAGAAGGGCGTGACGTATAAGAACATCTGGTTTAAGTCGGACAGCGAGGCCGGAAAGTTCACCTCCAACCTGTACTCGTTCCCGACCACCTACGTGATCGACCAGAACGGTAACATTGTGGGAGAGCCGATCATGGGCGGCATCAACTCCGCTGAGCAGCGCGAGGCGCTCAACAAACTGATCGATCAGGCACTCGCGAAGAGCGAGCAGTAGGTGCGAATGTGACAAAGGGACAGTCCCTTTGTCACATCATCGATGATAAGTGCGGGACGGTGCGCCACGTGGCGTGCCGTCCCGTTCGTTTTTGGGGCAGTACGTTACATTTCTCACTGGAGCAGGCCAAAAATGAGGATAGAGTAGGACAAACGCGCCGAACGTGAACGGCGGGGGAGCGGGCGAGCGCGCCCGCGCGAGAGAGGTTGCCGTCCATGCTGGATCTCAGAGTTATTTGCAAAAGGTACGTTACGCAGTCGTTTACGCAGGTAGCGCTCGACAGCGTAAGCCTGTCTTTTCGCGATAACGAGTTCGTAGCCATTCTGGGTCCCTCGGGTTCGGGTAAAACTACGATGCTCAACGTCATCGGTGGACTCGATCATTTCGATTCGGGCGATCTGCTGATCGACGGCATCTCGACCAAGGACTTCAACGACCGCGATTGGGATGCCTATCGCAATAATCGCATCGGCTTTGTGTTCCAGAGCTATAACCTCATTCCGCATCAGAGCATTTTGGAAAACGTGGAGTTGGCGCTTACGCTCACGGGCGTGGGGCATGCCGAGCGCCGCCAACGTGCGCGCAAGGCGCTCGAGGCAGTCGGTCTGGGCGAGCACGTTGACAAGCGCCCGAGCCAGCTTTCGGGCGGGCAGATGCAGCGCGTGGCCATTGCCCGCGCCCTGATCAATGACCCCGAGATTGTGCTGGCTGACGAGCCGACCGGCGCCTTGGATTCAACGACGTCCGTCCAGGTCATGGATTTGCTCAAGGACGTTGCGCGCGACCGTCTGGTCATCATGGTCACGCACAATCCCGAGCTGGCGTACAAGTACGCCACGCGCATTGTCAACCTGGCGGACGGCAAGGTCACCGACGATTCAGATCCCTTTGATGCTGCCGAGGCCGCGCGTCGCGAGGCCAAGCCCACGCGCAAAACCTCGATGAGCTTTGTGACGGCGCTTGGGCTTTCTGCCCGAAACCTCATGACCAAGAAGGGTCGCACGGCCATGACGGCCTTTGCGGGCTCGATTGGCATTATCGGCATTGCGGCGATCCTGGCGCTGTCCAACGGCGTAAATGACTACATCAAAAAGGTCGAGGAGGACACGCTCTCGAGCTACCCGCTCACGATTTCCAAACAAGATTACGACCTGTCGTCCATGATGGGCGGGCATGGGGCTACCGATGAGGAGGCGTCCAAGGGCGAGGGCTCGTCCGATGACGCTACCGGTGGCAAAGCTAAGGGAACCGACAAGATCCCTGTGGTCACAGCCGTAAAGGACATGTTTGCGAGCGTTAAATCTAACGATATGACGAGCTTTAAGGCATGGCTCGATGCCGGTGGCGACGGTATCAATAAAGAGGTCAATGCTATCCAGTACGGCTATGGCGTGACGCCGGTTGTCTATCGTGCGGGCAAGGGCGATGAGAAGCCTGTCCGGCTGGTGCCCAACGCTATGACCGAGGCCATGAGCGGCGGCGCAAGTTCGGCGGCAACGGTGAGCATGGATTCCATGGGGACCTCGGTCTTTAACGAGATGATTGACGACCAGAGCCTGCTCGACAGCCAGTACGATGTCGTTGCCGGCCATTGGCCTACGTCTGCCAACGAGGCCGTGATGGTGCTTTCGAGCCGCGGCACGGTGGGCGATTACACCCTCTATAGCATCGGTGCGCTGGATATCGATGAGCTTAACGACCTGGTTAACAGTGCCATGACGGCCGACGGCAAGGTCGAGACGCCCAAGGCCGGCACCGACTTTACCTACGACGATGCGCTGTCCACGACGTTTAAGGTGCTGTCGCCGTCCGATGCCTATCGCAAAAACGAAGAGACCGGCATGTGGACTGACATGTCTGGCGATGCCGACTTTATGGCGGCCAAGGTTGCCGACGGTATTGACGTGCGCATTGTGGGCGTGGTGCGACCCAACGAGGCGGCAAACGCGAGCGCATTGTCCCCGGGCATTGCCTATACGCATGCGCTGACTCGCCAGCTTATGGAGCGTGCTGCCGATTCGCAAATCGTGCAGGAGCAGCTTGCCCACCCCGAGACGGATGTCTTTACGGGCAAGTCTTTCGATGAACTGCAAGGCGAGGCCAAACAGAGCGTGGAACTGGGCAGCATGTTCAGCGTAGACGAGGCGGCACTGAAGAGCGCGTTCTCACTCGATACGTCTGCGCTCTCGGGCGCGGCAGGTGGCATGGACCTTTCTGGTCTCGATTTGTCCGGGTTGGACATTGACCTTTCGGGTGTTGGGCGAGACATCGATTTCAGCGACATCATGGCCAAGGCGCCGGTCCCGGATTTCTCGGGCATCTTTGACGGTCTGGAACTCACACCCGAGCAAATGCAGCAGGTGGGAGCGCTAGCCAACCAGCTGTTTGAGGGCTTTATGCGCTCTGATCAGTTTAAGGCGCTGTCGCCCGAAGATCTTAAGGACGCGTCAAAGCTCGCTGCCGCATTCTCAGCGTACCTTGAGAATGATGTCGCAGCCCAGCAATACCTGGCTCAGCTCAGGGCGCTCGGCGGCGATGCCCTGGCCGAGCGTCTGCAGCAGGTGATGGGCGACTATGTGCAAAAGCAGCTGGCTCCGTATTTGCAGCAGTCTATGGATCAGGTGATGAAGGCGGTCAGCGAGCAGATTGCGACGACGGTATCAACCCAGCTCAAGGCGGGTGCGGCAGGGCTCATGGACCAAATGGCGACGCAGATGTCTTCGAGTTTTGCCAACTTGGCGAGCGCCATGCGCGTGGATGCGAACGCCTTTGCTCGCGCTATCCACTTTAACATGGACGCTGAGGACCTGAGTTCGCTCATGATGAGCTATGCCAAGGCGTCGAAGCTCACCTACGACAACAACCTGACCACACTGGGCTATGCGGACGAGGCCGACCCCATCTCGGTCAAGATTTTCCCGCGCGACTTTGAGGCCAAGGAGCGCGTGCTTGAACACATCGATGCGTACAACAAGCAGGTCAAAGCCGCCGGCCACGACGAACAGGTCATCTCGTACACCGACTACATGGGCATCATCATGGGCTCGGTGACCGACATCGTGAACACCATCAGCTTGGTGCTCATCGCATTCGTGAGCATCAGTCTGGTGGTGAGCTCCATCATGATCGGCATCATCACCTACATCAGCGTACTGGAGCGCAAGAAGGAGATCGGCATCCTACGCGCGATCGGCGCGTCGAAGCGCAACGTGGCCAACGTATTTAATGCCGAGACCTTTATCGAAGGCCTCATTGCCGGCGTCTTTGCCATTGTCGTCGTGGTGGCCGTGAGTTTTCCGGTTAATGCCTGGGCACTTGCCGCCAAGCAGGTCCCCAATCTGATGAGTCTGCCCGCGCAGGATGCGCTGATGCTCATTGTGATTTCGGTGTTGCTGACGGTCGTTGCCGGCCTGCTGCCGGCCCGCAGCGCATCCAAGAAAGACCCTGTGGAAGCCCTACGCTCCGAATAATGTGACAAAGGGACTGTCCCTTTGTCACATTGGGGGCCCAATTACCGTTCGGCACGTTTAGAGCCCCCTCTCCCCGTTTAACACTTGACGAGGATACTCGCCCTTTATATACCTATCGGTAGGCATATAGGTTGCATTGCCGATAGAAACGGAGTAACTATGACTCTCATCGCACCAGCCGAAAAGGACCGCCCCCGTGAGAGCGGCGCATTTGCTTGGATTGTCGTTATTGCGCTCGGTTTAATGTCTGCGGGAACAACTGGCACCTACAGCATCATTGCTGGCTCATTCATCGCTCCCGTATGTGAAGACCTGGGCTTCGGCTACACCTCATTCTCCTTCTATTTCACCGCAATTCTTCTTGGCCTTGCGCTCGGCCTTCCGCTCTTAAGCCGTTTCATTCCTCGGGTGGTCGGTAAGCCGTTGCATATCGCCATCGAGCTTGTCCTCATTGCGGCCGGCGCCGCAATGGCGTTCTACACCGAAGTCTGGATGTTCATCGCCTCTGCCGCCATTATCGGCATTTGCTTTTCGTTCACAACAGGTGTTTGCATGTCCGATGTCATCGATCAGTGGTTTAACAAATCATCCGGTCTCGCCATCGGACTTGCTTGGGGCGTTAATTCCCTTTGCACCCTGCTGCTGAGCCCGATTGTCACGCTCGTTATTGAACAGCAGGGCTGGCGTCTGGGATTCATTGTGCTCGCAGCCGTCTCGGCAGCCATGATTCTGCCCGCAAGCATTTTTATCATTCGCTTTAAGCCATCGGACCGCAATATGCTTCCTTACGGAGACAGCGGCGAGAATGTCTCCGAGCCAGACGGCGATGATGGGCAAACGGACGCCCTTACAGGCATGACGCTCCGGAACGCTGCGAAGACGCCCTCTTTTATTCTCTGCGTTCTTTTGCTTTGCGTGGCGCAGCTCACCTGTTGCATGAACCAGCTTTTCCCCACCTATGCCAGCGAAGTCGGCTTTAATCCCATTGTGGGAAGCTTCATGGTCTCGGCAGCGTCACTCTCCGATATATTCCTAAATCCCTTTGTTGGAAAAACATGTGACAAGTTGGGCGCCGTCAAAGCAATCGTCGCGTGGACGGCAGTTAGCATTCTCTCGTTCTTGTTTCTCATCGTCGGTGGTAGCAATGAGACCGTTTCGATCATAGCCGCCGGCGTAAACGACGTCATGTTTGCCATCGTGGGCACAGCGATGCCGATGTTGCTCCTTTCTCTCTTTGGTTCACGAGATTTTGGAAGGATATACTCGATCGTCTGCTCGGCAGGGTATATCGTTGGCGCATTTGGCATGCCGGTCATGATGAAGGTTTACGGTGTGGCCGGCTCCTTCCAAGGCGTTTTCATCTTCTGTATCGCTTGCAATCTCCTGATTGCCGCGTTCGCCTTTATTTCGGGTTCTCTTAGCAAGGCCGCTAACTCATAATCAGGCTACGATTAGCTTTTCCAATACAACAGGGGGCGATTCCAAATACCATGGAATCGCTCCCTGTCTCATTAGTGTCTCTGGCGTATTGCTAAGCTCACAACGCGCCCTGCAAGCGCCATACGTTTATTTGAACATGAGCTCGACGATCCCTGCCCAAACGGCCTTTTCATCGATGTCTTCATCTTGGGCGACTGTATTGCTCGCTCCTTCAAGAACGGTGTAAAGAATCTGCACATACAGCATGACGTCGGTTCCATCGGAAAATGCACCTATTTCCACGCCGTGCATTAGGATTTCTTTAAGCGCGCCCATAGTTCGGTTGGTTGCCGTTGTCTGACGTTCTTGGACAGCGGTTATACGGTTTGCCTGAACGCTAACCTCCGCCAACACGCGACGGCGCTTTTCATCGCTTCGATAGCCACCTATAACCGAATTGCCGAGCTCGATAAGCGCCGTCTTGAATCCGTCCCTATCGACTATTAGCGAGTAGTCGCGCTTATAGTCGATGGTCGGAAACATGCTATCCAAGAGCGTGGTGAAAATCTCCTCTTTAGAGGGAAAGTAGTAGTACACCGACGGCTTTGATATACCGACGCGGTCGCAGATTTTTCCAATGGACGCCTTGTCGTAACCGACCTCCGCCACGAGATCGTACATTGCATCCAGAATTTTGTCTTTTGTGCTCACGGCGCACTTCTCCATTGTCAATTACTTCGCCATTGCCAGCGCAATTAAGGATGGCAATGTACTTTCAATTAGTGCTTAAACATGAACACTATAAACGGTGAACGGTAGGAATCGATAGGCGAAAGGCAATTATCAAAAACTATCTACCGAACGGTAGGTATAGTAGTACTATAGCTGGTGAAACCCCGCTATTGTCGCGGCCGGACAGCATCGCGGGAATCCCGACGGAAGGACCAACCATGTACGAGAACTATCGTATGCCGGGCGAGTTCGAGAAGCGCTCCAACGTCTATGTGACATGGCTTCCCGATTACATTCGCGCAGAGGGCTTCGATAACCGCCAGCCCTGCGTTGATGTAATTAAGGCTTTGCTTGAGTACGGCGATGTTACGGTCAACCTCAACTGTGGCGCCCCGGGCTCCTACGAGGAAGCCTGCTCGCGCCTTAAAGAGGAGGGAGTCGATCTCGACCGCATCGAGATTACACAGTTCGAGGACTCCAACTTCTATGTTCGCGACAACGGTCCCAGCATCATGGTCGACGATAAGGGCCATTCCTATATGGTCAACCCCGCCTGGACCTATTACGGCGTCTGGGACAAGAACTCTCCGGAGTGCCAATCCGCGCGTAGGGCAGCTGTTCACATGGCAGTTGCACTCGGCTGCTTTGATATCGTGAATTCCGAGATGGTATCCGAGGGCGGCGACCGTGAGTTCGACGGACACGGCACCTTGATCGCCATCGAGGACACGGAATGCCGCAAGCGCAATCCCGAGTTCACGAAAGAGGAGGTAGAGGCCGAGTACAAGCGCATCTACAACCTCAACAAGGTTATTTGGCTCCCGCAGCCCATGCTCGAGGACGACGATTATCGACTGGGCATCCTCGACGAGAAGGAAGACGGAACCCCCGTCTTTGGCATGAGCTTTGCAGCTCATATCGATGAGATGTGCCGCTTTATCACTCCGAACAAGATTCTCCTTGCCGAGGTGTCCGACGAAGAGGCCGCTTCGAGCAAGGCTGGTGCCGAGTCTCGCCGTCGCATTGAGGCCGCCTACGAGATCCTGAGCAACGAGACGGACTGGGAGGGCAAGCCCTTTGAGATCGTCCGCATGCCCACTGCAGAGCCGATCGAGGTTGTTATCGCCCCCGGCGACGAGGACTACGAGCTGTATAAGGGCTTCATCGACGAAATGGGCGGCAAGTTCATGGATGGCACACCCTGGCCCGAGGGACCCGTCCACTTCTACGCCGCAGCGAGCTACTGCAACTTCCTCATCTGCAATGGCGTCGTTCTCGGCCAGCGTTATTACCACGAGGGCATGAGCGAAGTCGTGAAGGAGAAGGACGAGCAGGCCAAGGCGGTTCTTGAGAGCTGCTTCCCCGATCGCAAAGTCATCATGATTGACTCTCTTGCGCTTAACCTGTCCGGCGGCGGCGTGCACTGCTGGACCAAGGACGTGGCCGCCAGCTGCTAGCAAGTTCTCGAACTTGCGCTGCCTGATCCAAGCGCCACATTTACTATCCCCGAGGGATATCCGTGTTTCCCTCGGGGACACATTCGACATTTATCCATCAAGCAATTGAAAGGAATAGGCATGAACAACAGCCTCCGCGGTCGCGACTACCTCAACATCCACGATCTCTCCTCCGAGGATTTCCGCTACCTCATCGATCTCGCCTGGAATCTTAAGGCTCAGAAAAAGTCCGGCGTCGACCAGCGTTACTTCCCCGGCAAGAACGTTCTCGCCAACTTTGAGTGGGGCTCGACCCGTACTCGCTGTGCCTTTGAGACCTCTTGCAACGACCTGGGCATGGGCTTTACCTATCTGACCAACTCCCACATGGGCGATTGCGAGACCATCGAGGACGCCATGCGCGTGTTCAACGGCATGTATGACCTCATTGTCTATCGCGCTCAAAAGGACGAGCAGTTCCTCTATGACGTCGCCGATTTGGTTGACATTCCGGTCATTAACGCCCTCACCCTCGGCGATCATCCCACCCAGATGCTTGCCGACGCTCTCACGATGGAGGAGCAGTGGGGCGGTCTGCGCACGAGCCGCGGTAAGAAGATGGCCTTTGTCGGCAACTGCGCCGGTGCCCCGGTGTGGTATGGTCGCCTGTGCGCCATGCTCGACATGGACTTCCTCGCCATCGGCCCCGACGATCTCCGTCACCAGATGTGCAAGGAAATGATCGAGGAGGTCGAGGCCTGCTACGCCAAGTACGCCCCCAATAGGACCTTTACCATCACCTCTGACCTCGACGCCCTGGACGGCGTTGATGTCATCGTTACCGAGGAGTGGCGTTACATTAACCCCGAGTGCGGCGATGAGGTTCTGGACCCCGACGACTACAACTCTTGGCTTGGCGACGCCGAGTCCCTGTACCCCTATCGTGTCACCAGCGAGCTGTGCAAGCGCACCAACAACCCCGACATCTTCTGCATGCACGAGCTTCCCTCTGTTCACAACGCAAATCACCGCGTTGGCAAGATGCTCCTCGACCAGTGCAAGAATGACCTGCACCGCGAGATTATCACCGAGGGCTTTGAGATTGCCGACGAGTGCTTTGAGGCCAACGCTTCGGTGATCTTCCGTGAGGCAGAGAACCGTCAGCACACCATCAAGGCCGTCATGTGCGCCCTTCTGGGTCTCTAGGAGCTGTATCAATGGAAAATGCAAAGTTAAAGAGCAGCAAGGTTTACGCATGGGTTCTCGTGATCGCCCTCGGCCTCATGTCTGCTGGCACGACTGGATCCTACAGTGTCATCGCGGGCTCCTTCGTCGCACCCGTGTGTGAAGAGTTCGGGTTTGACTACTCCATCTTCTCTTATTACTTCACTGCGACGCTCATTGGTCTTGCGGCGGCTCTTCCGTTTGTTGGAAAACTCATCCCCAAGGTCGTTGGCAAGGTTTGGCTCCCCGTCGTCGAGCTTATTCTGCTCGCCGCTGGCGCAGGCATGGCCTTCTACACCGAAGTCTGGATGTTTATCGCCGCTGGTGCCTTGATTGGTGTTTGCTTTGCCTTCACCACCGGCGTTGCCATGTCCGATGTTATTGACCAGTGGTTCAAAAAATCTGGTGGCCTGGCAATTGGTCTTGCCTGGGCGGTAAACTCGATTTACATGCTCATCATGAGCCCCGTCATCACCTCTGTCATTGAGGCCGCTGGCTGGAGGACTGGCTATCTGGTGCTCGCTGGCGTCTCGGCCCTGCTCATTCTCCCTGCTTCCGTCCTGATTATCCGCTATAAGCCCCAGGACAAGGGCATGCTGCCCTATGGCTACGTCGAAGGCGAGACGGTCACCGAGACCGAGGAGACGACTGGGGATAACGCACGTGGCGTCAGCTATGCATGTGCTATTAAGTCGCCTGCTTTCTTCTTCTGCATCGGCTTCCTCTGCCTCGTTCAGCTAACTTGCTGCATGAACCAGCTTTTCCCGACATATGCTTCCGAGGTTGGTTTTAGCCCCATGGTAGGCGGCTTCATGGTCTCTGCTGCATCGCTCTTCGACCTGTTCCTCAACCCGATCGTTGGCACCACTTGCGATAAGTTCGGCAGCACGAAGGCCATCCTGGGCTGGCTTGCCATCTCCATCCTCTCCTTTGTCATGCTCATGATGAGCAGCGGCAACTCGACGCTCAGCATCCTTGCAGCAGGCGTGAACGACGTTATGTATGTCATCGCCGGCACTGCTTTGACCGTTTTGGTCATGGATGTCTTTGGCTCCCGCGATTTTGGTCGCATCTTCGCGCTGATCTGCTCCGTAGGCTATATCGTCGGCGCCTTTGGCATGCCCGTCATGATGAAGGTCTATGAGGTTGTCGGTTCTTTCCAGGGTGTCTTCATCTTCTGCATCGCTTGCAACGTCATCATCGGTCTGTTCTTGCTGCTGGCAAAGAAGACCGGTAAGAACCTCTCCTGGGACGAATAATTCGATTCGTCTTAGACATACGTTGCAGGGCTAACCTGCAGCTGCTTCGGGGCATCGACTAGCGTCGGTGCCCCTTTTCATCCAATGTGACAAAGGGACAGTCCCTTTGTCACATTTGCGCCTAGCTTGTTTTGCCCATCAGCGTGATGCGGATGCTTGGATGGGTGTACTCGTCAAACTCGTCCTCGGGTTCCGTGTCAAACGCGTAATACGTTTTGATGGGGTCGTCGCTCGTCCTGATAGAGATTCTCTCGTAGAGCGAGCCGTTCAAAAATGCCTGCCTAAACTCTTCGGGGAGCTTCTGCGGTGCCAGTAGCTCGGGGCTCACCGTCTTGACGTCTACGGTTTGGACGGCAGAGGACAGTTCGTCAAGGTCGCGCTCGATGCGGGCGAGGCTGTCCTCAAGGCTCGCGCTGGGGTCGACCTCTGCTGCGTAGCTCACTTCCTTGAGTGTCCCCTTGTTGTCAAAGTCCAGGTACGTATAGGTCTTCTGGGCATCGGAGTCGCCTTCGTGCAGATAGCCGCGGACGTGATAGCCGTAATCTTGATATCGCTCGTAGGGGTCATCGGCAGACACGTACTCGCATGAGGGCTCTAACGCCTTGCGGGCGATGGCGATCTGCTCGGCCGCGGCCGCGGCGTTCTGTTGCATCTCGATGTTTCCCTGCGCCAGCTGTGGGATATAGGCACCGCACACGATCGCGAGGGGCAGCGCCACAAGCGCGACGATCCACTTTTTTGCACGGGGGACGGGCACGCCACAGGCCTCTGCCATGGCCTTTGCGTTGGCAAAGCTCTCGGCAAGCACGTCTGCCGCGGTGGCGACGGCGCCTACGGCAGCGGCGACTTCTGCCGCGCCGCCCAGGTTGCGTGCGGTCTCGTTGTCGCTGTTCTTGAGCAGGCGCGCGGCGGCCTGCGTGCCAACAACGCCTGCGATCTGTGCCGAGCGGTCTTTCTCGGTCTGCTCGACGGCAAGTCGGTGCTGCATTTCCCTCCACTGTTTGCCGCGCATGCCAAAGCGCGGCGCGAGAGCGCAATAGCAGAATATGATGAGCTCAATGCCGGCGAGCACCAGAGCGGCCATCATGCCCGTGTCTTGGAATCCTTCATGGTGGAAGACGATGTCGTCGATCATCTCGAAAGGAATAATCAATAAGGGCAGCACGAATGCCATGGCAAGCGCCGCGCCGGCAACCTTGGGGCAGATGCAGTATCGCTGGATGCGCTTACGTTCTTGTCTGGAGAGTGTTGCCATAGCTGGTCCTTGGAGTCGTGGCGGTCATTACGGCGCGCGGCGCGCGGGATGTGTCAGTCTGAGCTAGCGCTGGATAAGAACATGGAGCAAAATACTCAGCGCGATGAGCAAGATACCCGCGATGTTAAACATCAGCGTGGCAAAGTTGCCCACGATGGGGCGTTCGACATAGCTTTTGTCTGGGCTGCTGGGGTTGTAGTACACAGTCATCTGGCTACCGAGGGGCCAAAGCTGCTCCGCGAGGGTGCTTAGGCGGGCGATGGGGCCTGTCTGCACATGCAGCCAGCCCTTGGCGTCTTCGTAGGCGGTGACTTGCGTGCGGATGGGGAGTCCCGACATGCTTTTGGTCCTTATGCCGCGGAATTGTTTTTTCGCGCGGTATTGCGCACCGTCGACGGTGTATTCCAAAACGGGATACATCCTGCCTTCGCCCATAAAGCGATGGTCGATGACCGTTCCCATGGTCAAGGCGGTACAGGCCTTGGCTTTCTTGCGGGCAGCGGCCTTCATGAGCATGCTCGCTCCGATAAACAGGATGCCGATGCCTCCAACCGAGATGAGCGAAAGCAGGGATATCTGCGACGTGGTCACGACGTTCTCCTTTGGCGCGATGCCGTCATATGTGACTCAGTATAGAGAATCCCGCCATCGATGAGCTGCTGCAGGGGGTCTCAATTCTCATCGCTTTCCGTCTGGGCGCTCGTTGGATGTGACAAAGGGACAGTATCTTTGGGGCCCTTGCGAAATCGATGTCTAATACTTTTCCCGAGAAGTGAACGAGTGAAAACGGACCCCCGAAGCATCGACACTTTTGGCGTGCAATTTGCTGCGGTTTTGCCAGTCAAATCCTGCGGTTTTGATGCCAAAAAATGTCAATGCTTCGGGGGTCCAAATGCAGCCGTTCACTTTTCGGGAAAAGTATTAGACCTTGAAATATGGACCGCATTCGCGAGCGGCAGCTAGAGCGTAAGCCCTGGCGTTTCTTCACTGAGAGTGCCGGGCGAGCTCCTCTGTCTTGGGCGGATTATCGGCTTTGACCTCCGGTGCGCCGTGCTGCTCGTCGTTCATGGGGCCGAACTGCTTGTCGCTCGCATCCTTGCTGCGCAGCCGGTAGATGAGATAGTCAAGGCATTCGAGCTTCTGTTGCCCGGAGTGTATGTCGTCGAGCAATTCGCGACGATGCCGTTTTAGCAGGCAGATGTGCGCGCAGTCGCTGGCGGCCGAGCCGTACAGCTCGATAAGATCTTCGCTGCAACCGGCGTCGCGTAGGCCGTCGATGATGTTATCGTCCATGGCATCACTTTGTGGTTTTGACCTTAGTGGTGCCGGCAAGCGGTTTTTCGCCGGGACGGGCCTTGGGACCAACGAGCGCGTGCGGTTGATAGAGCTCTTCGAGGAAGTCGATCTCGGCGGGGGAGAGCGTTACGTCGATCGCGGCCACGGCGTCGTCGACGCGCTCGGGCTTGGAGCAACCCACGATGGGAGCCTCGACGCCACGTGCCCAGTGCCATGCCAGTGCAATCTGCGACATCGGTACGCCGTGATTGGCGGCAATCTTGTCCACGCGCTCAACGACGGGCATGTCGATGGCGCGGTCATGGTCATACTTGTTGGCCATGGTCGTGTCGGTGGTTCCACGTGTGCTCGAGCTTTTCCACGTGGGACGGCAGAGGTGTCCCGACGCCATGGGGCTGTATGGCGTAAGGGCCATGTCGAACTGGCGGCACACCGGGATCATCTCCCGTTCGTCCTCTCGGTACAGCAGATTGTAGTGGCACTGCATGCTCGTAAAGGGCGTCCATCCGTGGTCGCGCGCGACGATTTGCAGGTTGTGCAGCTGATAGGCATACATGGCGCTGGCGCCGAGCGCGCGGACCTTGCCCTCGCGCACCAGATCGTTGAGTGCCTCCATGGTCTCTTCCATGGGAACGTCGTAATCGAAGCGGTGAATGATGTAGAGGTCAAGGTAATCGGTGCCCAGGCGCTTGAGCGAGCCCTCGATCTCGCGCTTGATGGCGTCGGCGGAAAGGCCGCCTTCGTTAAAGTGCACCTTGCTGGCGAGTACAACACTCTCGCGAGCGATGCCCAGGTCGCGCAGGGCGCCGCCAATGTACTCTTCGCTCGTACCAAAGCTGTAGCAGTTTGCGGTATCGATAAAGTTGATTCCGGCGTCGAGTGCGCGTTTGATGACGGCGCGCGTGTCGTCGGGGCCGATGGTCCACTGGTGAAAGTCGGGGCTGGGCTCGCCAAAGCTCATGCCTCCCAGGCAGAGTTTAGAGACTTTGATGCCGGAATGTCCAAGGGTGGTGTACTGCATGGTGTTCTCCTTATTCTCGAGGTGATGGCTATAGCGTACGTTGATAGGCCAATGATGTATATTGCTTATATCGACTGGCTGGATATACGAATACCAAATGGCTAGCAAGCGGGATGCCTTGGCTGAGTTGGGGTGCAATGGAGCTACGGACTTTGCGTTACTTTTTGGCAGTGGCGCGTGAGGAAAACATGACCGAGGCGGCAAATGTGCTGCACGTGACGCAGCCTACGCTGTCACGTCAGATTGCCGATCTTGAGCGCGAGCTGGGCGTCGAGCTTTTTGAACGCACCAATCGATCGTGCGTGCTCACGAGCGATGGCATGCGCCTGCGCCAGCGCGCCGAGGAGATTGTCTTGCTGGTGGAACAGACCGAGCTGGAGTTGGCGGATCGGGAGCTCGGCATTACGGGCGTTATCCGCATTGGCGCCGGCGAAACCAAATCGATGCGGCTGGTGCTCGATGCCTTTGCAGAGCTGCATCGGAATTATCCCGGAGTGACGATTGAACTCTATACCGGTAACGCCGATGCAGTGGAGGAGCGTTTGGAGCGTGGCCTGCTCGACTTTGCGTTGTTGCTGGAGCCCGTTAACGTCGAGAAATACGAATGGATTCGTATACCCGATGCGGATCGAGTCGGTGCTGTTGTTGCCGCGAGCGGTCCATGGGGCGGCCGGGACGTGCTGACGCCTGCGGATGTGGCGAATATGCCGCTACTGGTGAGTTCGCGCACCTCGAATCGAGCGCTGGACCTAGAAGTGTGGTCGAGTGGCGTCCTTAGCGTCGATGAACTCAACATCGTGGGGCATTTCGACCTGATCGGCAACGCGTCACATCTGGTGCGTTCGGGTGCTGCGTGTGCGGTTAGCATTGGAAGCTTGCTGCAGATAGATGAAGGCAGCGATCTGCGTTTTGTCCCATTTGAGCCGCCGCTTACCATTGCGTCGTATCTGGTATGGAAAAAATATCGCCTGCGTTCCCGCGCCTGCGAAGAGTTTCTGAACCGTTTGAATAGGATGTGACAAGGGGGCAGTCCCTTTGCTGCATTGATTTGAGAGTAGATGTTGATGATTCTATCGTTGGCCCCTATGGAGGGGATTACCGGGCATGTGTTCCGTCGCGTGCACGCGGAGTGTTTTGGCGCACTCGATTGTTATTACACGCCGTTTTTGCCGCCGCCACGGGTAGGCAACCGCTTTGGCGGCAAAGCGTTTAAAGAGGTCGATCCCGCCAATAACCAGGGGCTTAACGTAGTGCCTCAGCTGATGTCCAAGAATGCGGATGAGTTTGTGTGGGCGGCGCAGGTGCTCGCCGACATGGGTTATCACGAGGTCAATCTCAACCTTGGCTGCCCCTCGGGCACGGTTGTCGCCAAGGGGAAGGGCTCGGGCTTTCTGCGCAATCTGGATGAGCTCGAGGTGTTCTTGAGCGACGTGTGCGAACGCTCGCCGTTGCCGGTGTCGGTCAAGACCAGGCTGGGATTGGAGAACGACGACGAATACGAGCGCGTGCTCGATCTGTATTGCCGCATGCCGCTGGCAGAGCTGATTGTGCACCCGCGCGTGCAAAAGGACCGCTATACGGGCTCGCCGCGCAAAGAGTTTTACGGTGAGACGCTGAAGCGGGCGCCGTTTCCGGTGGCCTATAACGGCGACATCTTTGATCTTGAGGACATGGATGCGCTGGTGGAGGCCTATCCCGGAACGCGTCACGTCATGTTGGGGCGCGGCTTGCTTGCGAACCCCGCGCTGGCTCGCATGGTTAAGGGCGGTCCTACTGCCACGGCAACTGAACTGCAGCGCTTCCACGACACGCTGTTTGCGGCCTATGCAGAAGAGATCGGCGGTAACGCGGTCTTTCGCATGAAGGAGTGGTGGTTCTACGCCAAGTGCGCCTTCGCCGATCCCGCTAACGTTCACAAGATCGTGCGCAAGACCAAAAAGGTCGACGAATACCGCGCCGCCGTCGATCGCGTCTTTCGCGAGCAGCCACTTGCGCCTATCGCCCGCTTCCACGGCTAGTTAGTCATTGGGGACGTTCTTTAACGGCTAGTCATTCAAGAACGTCCCCAACGACTATGTTGAGCATCGGCTTCGTCATCTGACGGCTTGGACGGCAAGTGCGTCCAGCACGCGCCCTGCGTCGGCGTCAATCAGGATGCTGCGATCGGCGATTTCTGCCGGAGCGACTGCCTCGCCAAAATTGACGCATGCGTACGTTGCGCGCTCGTTTTTGGCGGTCATTTGCCAAAACGGGTACTTGATGATGACGGGCGTGTTGCCGCCTACGCCAAGCTCCAAGAACAGGATGCGCATATTGTTGTGGCGGCGCAGGAAATCTTGGTAACGGTCGGCTGCGGCATACCAGCCCTTATCCTGCACAAACGTATCGTCGGCGCGCAGGTTCATCGTGAGCGGGGAGCCACAATGGGGGCAACGGGGCACTAGCGCAGACGGAATGCGAAGGTCTTCTTGGGCGGCGACCATGTAATGTACGAGCCCTTCGTTGTCCCAAGTTTCCTGACAGCAGGGCTTGCTGCACTGGAATAGACCATAGTCACCCTGCGTGTAAAAGAGCCGCTGTTTATCGAAACCGGCGCGTTGGAAGCAATGGTCTACGTTTGTGGTCAGCACAAAGTAATCTCGGTCGCGCAGCAGGCCCAAAAGCTGTTCGTAGATGGGCTTGGGTATGGGGTCATATCGATTGCACATGATATAGCGGCTCCAAAATGCCCAGTATTCCTCGAGGGAGTCATAGGGGTAGAAACCGCCGGAGTACATGTCGGTAAAGCCGTAGCGTGCGGCGAAGTCGCCAAAGAGTTTCTCGAAGCGCTCTCCCGCGTAGGCGTAGCCAGCCGCGGTGGAAAGACCCGCGCCGGCGCCGATTATCACGGCGTCGGATGCATCGAGTGCGGCTCGGAGCTTAGCGATCTGCTTGGAGAAGGTCGCGGTAGATTGACTCGTCAGACGCGAGAAAAACATTGAAGATCACCTTAAGGTTGGGGTCGTTATGGTCTAGATGATGACGAACGGCATCGATGGCAACGCGCGCGGCGGCTTGTTGGGGATAGCCAAAGACGCCCGTCGAAATGCAGCAGAAGGCAAGCGTGTCGAGCTTTCGACGTGTCGCTTCTTCCAGGCAGCTGGTGTAGCAACGGCGTAGCAGTAATTCCTCGCGCGGGCCAGGCTTATGGCTGGGCACGATGGGACCGACGGTGTGGAAGATATGGCTGCTCGGCAGGTTAAACGCTGGCGTGACCTTAACGCGTGCGGTCGGTTCCTCGTGTCCTTGTTTGCACATGAGGCCGGCGCATATTAGGCGCAGCTGCATGCCGGCGTATGTGTGGATGGCATTGTCGATGCAGCGGTGTCCCGGCACAAAGCAGCCGAGCATTTGGCTGTTGGCGGCGTTGACGATGGCGTCGGCCTTAAGCAGCGTGATGTCGCCACGCCAGACGGCAATGCGATTGCGGTAGGGGAGCGTGCTGGCGTCGGTCGCTCCACCGCGCTCAACAAGCCGCTGCTGCAGGTAGGCATCCTGGACGTTGAGCACCTCTGTCGCGAGCGCTTCGGGCGACCGCACGTTCATAAGGGCCCTGAGTAAATCACGCTGCTCGCCGGCTCCGGCGGGAACGGCAATGCCGCGTCCGTCCGCTCGCTCGTTGAGCAATGCATTGATAAGCCGAATACGACGCTCGGCTTGATTCATGGCTGACCTCCTGTCCAATTGAGTTGGGCGTGTTTGACAGCAGTGTGCAACCCGGACCGCTTCTTCAAAAGAAGGCACAAAAAGGTAAGCGCCGTGGAGCGGTATGCCCCACGGCGCTCAATTTGCAAAAGCCCGTAGCTGCTAGGAGCTTCGCGCAAGCTGCTGGTAGTCGGTGCCCCATTCCACAAGAGAATCGATGATGGGCATAAGGCTTTGACCCAGCTCGCTCAGCGCGTATTCGGTACGGATGGGCGTTTCGGGAATGACGGTGCGCGTGATAAGTCCCGCGGCATCCATTTCCTTTAGGTTTGACGAGAGCACCTTTTGACTGATGCCGGGAATAGAGCGATGTAGCGCGTTGAAGCCCAGGGGCTGCTCAATGAGCTGCTGGATGATATAGATTTTCCACTTGTTGCCAAAGAGCTGAAAACACGTAGCGACGGGGCAGGGAGGCAGTTCTTCTTTGGTGAGCATGGTAACCTCGCAATCGGGTAGGTTGCTTGCATTATCGCAGCTGCTGGCGCCCGCGGCTACAACTTACTTTTTGGTAACTGGCTAATAGATTAGTGCCTTCTTTTGGGTGGGGTGCATTCCTCGCATGATGTGCTTAGGCGCAAAAGCGTCTACGTCCGGGCGGCTTCGCCCAGCCGCCCCCAATCGAAAGGAATTGCCATGTCCGAGAATCTCGAGAACGTTGCCGCCTTCGCTTCTTGCGGTACCTCCGATCCCGCGCCCGCCTGCGGCTCCGCCGATCCCAAGGCCGCGCCGGCCTGTGGCACCGCCTGCGGCTCCGCTGATCCCGCGGCTGCTCCTGCTTGCGGCTCCGTCGATCCTGCTGCCGCTCCTGCCTGCGGCTCTGCCGATCCCAAGGCTGCTCCGGCCTGTGGTACCGCTTGCGGCGCTGCGGACGCTCAGTAAGCAATCGCTAGAAAGGGACTCGTAATGGATGCTCAGACTTGCCTCAAAAAGATGCAGCTTGCCGGGACGCTCTCGCTGGCAACTGTGGACGAAAATGGCGCGCCGCAAATTCGCTGCGTGAGCGCTGTACATTACGAGTCCCGCGCCATCTACTTCCTCACGGCGCGCGGCAAGGAGATGGCCCGCCAGCTTATGGCCGATGGGCGCGTCCAAACGCTCGTCCACACGCGGTTTAACGAAATGATCCGCATGTCCGGCGTTGCCACTCCCGCCTTGGATTCCGAGCAAGTTTACTGGCGTGACGTTATTTATGCCGAGCAGCCGTATCTTGCCAACGTTTATCCCGGTGATACGCGTGATATCAACATTATCTTTAAGGTCGAAAACATCGTGCTCGACTACTTTAACCTGGGGGTTCGTCCTATTGAGCGCGCTGTCTTTACCCTAGACGAGGACATGGCGTCCGCGCCTGTTAAGGGTTTTCGTATTGATTCCGATGCGTGTATCGGTTGCGGTACCTGTCTTGAGCACTGTCCGCAGAAGTGCATCGAGCCGGGTGACTCGTATCGCATAGAGCCTGAGCACTGCTTGCACTGTGGCGCCTGTGAAGAGAATTGCCCCGTCGGCGCCGTTGAGCGCCTGTAGCCCAATATCGTCAACAATTTGAACATCGACCAAGGGAGTCCCACGATGCAAAAGCCCGCGTTTGCCTTCCAGTGGCATATTACGGATGAATGCGATCAGCGTTGCAAACATTGCTATATCTTCGCCAACGGTGCCTGCGCTGGTTTTAAGCGCATGCCGTGGGAGCAGATGGTCGAGGTCGTCGATCAGGCCCAGGCCCTCTGCGAACGCATCGGTCGTCAGCCGTACTTTTACGTTACGGGCGGTGACCCCATACTCCATCCCGATTTTTGGCGCCTTGCCAAGCTTTTGCACGAGCGGGGTTTTATGTGGTGCGTGATGGGCAATCCGTTCCATCTGACCGACGAGGTCTGCGCCCGCATGAAAGAGTTGGGATGCCGCAAATACCAGCTCTCGCTCGATGGACTCGAGAAAACGCACGATTACTTCCGTAAGCCCGGCTCGTTTGTCGAGACCTTGCGTGCGATTGGGTGCCTTAAGCGCGCGGGTATCTGGGTTGCCGTTATGAACACGGTTTCGAGTATGAATGCCGCCGAGCTGCCGCAGCTCATTGACCTTGTGGCAAGCCTCGAAGTCGACGTGTTCGCTTTTGGACGATACTGCCCCACCTCGGGCCAAAAGCGTGATGAGTTCCATCTGGAGCCGCTGGAATATCGCGACGTGCTGCTGGCCGCGCAAGAGCGTATGGAGTTTCACCAGGCTGCGGGCTGCAAAACGTTCTTCCAGCTCAAAGATCACCTGTGGACGCTTCTTTTGTGGGAGCAGGGCAAATTCACCATCCCCATGAGCGCCAAGCCTGGCATGATCTATGACGGCTGCCATTGCGGTACGGGCCATATGACGGTGCTGCCTACGGGCGACGTCTATGCATGTCGCCGCATGGAGAGCAAGGTGGGCAACGTTGCCGAGAACACGCTCGAGGAGCTGTTCTTTTCGCCGCAGATGGAGGCAAAGCGCGACTTTAAAAAGTTCAAGAAGTGCTCCAAATGCGGGCTTTTCGGCTGGTGCCGAGGCTGCCCCGCTGTGGCGTATGGTTACACAGGCGATATGTACGAAGCCGATCCTCAGTGCTGGAAAGAGATCGAGAAATAGGGTAGTCACTGGGGACGCACTTAAATGAGTGGTCATTCAAGGGTAGTCGTTGGGGACGTTCTTAAACGGCTAGTCATTCAAGAACGTTCCCAACGGCTGTGTTGTTGAAGAACGCCCCCAACGACTATGTTGCAAAAAGCTGTACGCCAGCATCCGAAGATGTCGAAAAATGTCGACTTTGGATGCTGACGTACACGTTTGGGTTCGGCGGGGGACTAGGCAATCATTGCATCGAGCGTAATGAGCTCTCTGAGTCGCTCCGTGCGTGTTTGTCCATGACGCTTCGCCTTTGCGTCAAACGCTTCAAGAACCGATTCACCCACACGTGCCGACAAAACAACGCTTGGCTCATCGGAGATCGGCGGCCTTCCCAACTTGATGGTGCGACCCTTTGGCCACTCATCTTTTTCGTATGCCTCCGAGGCTTTTTCCAGCTCTCCGGGAGCAAACCCCATCATCTTCTCGAGCTGCTTAGCGTCCATAGCGCCTCCTATCGATCGATCCCGATTTCTCTGAGCACCTTGCGCGTAGGAGGGACAAGGGCGTGGTAAATGATGTAACCATCTCGATCGGGGCAACATCGAGCGACGAGCTCCATGAGACGACTTCTTCTATCAAGTCCAACGAGAACGTAATCGATGCCTCCATTTTCAAGATCACGCCTGAACCATGCGAAAGCGGAGTTCCAGGCGCATCTAATATCCGTCTCCGTCAGCCCGTGTTTGAGGGCATGGGGGTGGATCGCAATGAGCTCCATAAGGGCCTCTCTTTTTGTATACAGTTTTGTAGACAAAAATGCAAGCAGTTAATACTGCTAAGCAGCCTGTTTTGATTGAACTTTTCGATGTATGGTCGTCATCGGAGGTTCCAGCGCTTTTTCACTTTTCAGCTCGGAATGTGAGCGTCCGTTGAACTCCCAGAGGGGAGCGTCTTCATAGACTATTGTGAGGAGCTTGGAGACCTTGATTATCTTCGCTTGTTCGTAAAAATCGGGTCGTACGACGATCAATAAAAATTCGGCATCTTCGATTGTTTGTTGTGCTGTCGGCATGCCATTGAGACCAATAGAGCGCAAGAGCTTTGCCATGATGAAATCAAACTCGTCCTCTCTTGCGTGAAGGCTTGCGGCGCTCAGTTTGGAATCTTTCAAGATATACAGTTTGAGAAATTCAACTGCCCGTGTGTAACTGGCATATCCGCAAACGACGTCCTCATAATCGAGCAGTTTAATCGAATGCTGCTTATGGCCAGCGAATATAGCCGTCTTTCTGCCCTGAACACGTCGTTCGCGCAGTGAACGCATTTCCTTGGTGTACTCGCTATGGCGTTCGTATCTTCGATAAGAATATCCGTAGTCGTCGTAGTAATAAGGGTTATCTTCGATCGTGTCGTCTAGTTCTGGCGCTATGAGGTATAGCTCTCCGTCCTTGGATAACATACAGGGGTTGTCGATGCGTCCCGATTCATCTTTGATTTTCCAAACGGTTTCATTTACTTCGAATATCGAGACTGGTTTGGGAGCGTATGAATTGTAGAGTTCAACAAACTTCTCGAGCGAAATGATTCCGCAGGCATCCGTATAAGCGCGGGCAAAGCGCCAAACTTCTTGGTTCGATTCGAGTTCGCGGAATTCCCTGTTGCTGGGAGCATCTTGCGGACTCTGGTATCTGGCGTGAAGCGCGATGTGCGATGAGGACCACCTGTTGTCGGCCGCGACGTTCATGAGCTCTAGGCGCAGGTGCTCGTTTGCGACGCGAGCGAGCGACTCATAGTGAGTTAGGTCAAGCTCTGATCGAAAAGGAGCGCCTTTGGGAACAGCGCGAGCGAGCTTAATGCAGCGTGTGAGATAGGATTGTCCTAGGCGGGGGCCATAGTGCTTGTGTAGATGAGCGCCGACGGGGGAGAGCAGTCCTTTGAGATTGGTAACGGGATATCCGGCAGTCTCTTGTTCGAGACGGCGCCCGATGAGCAATGCCCCCTCAAGCGAAGTCTCATGATCGATGCCCTTTTGATTGAGACTCTTGGCTTCAACGATTCTGCTGATATCTGAGCGGGCGCTTGAAACGGTGTCGGACGTAAAGGTGGGGATCTTTTTAGCCATAACAATGCACTCCTGTGTGACTCACGGATAACGGAAACGTTTGATTGTGAGTGCCGTTCTTTGATGGCGACGGCGAACAGGAGCGCAGCCTGTCTGAGATGGACGAGTGCGGTAACCACCGATCTTACTTACCGAGCTCGCTCCAGCGTGTCATTGGGGACCTCCGCGGGAGCTCTCGACCAGCCTCATGCCTTGAGGCGAGTATAGCATATAAGCAAACGTATGTTCTATAAACTGAGAAACTGAATTCCTACCTACTCATTTAAGTACGTCCCCAATGAGTGAAACTACTCATTTAAGTGCGTCCCCAATGAGTGCTAGAGCAGGTTCTCCTGTACCCATGCGATGATGTCACTCGATTCGTAGAGTGGTTTGCCGTCGATGAATAGGCAGGGGACCTGGCGCTTGCCGCCGACGGCGATGAGCGTCTGCTCGGCATCGGGGTCGGTCGAGATATTGCGCTCGGGGATGGCCACGCCGTTATCGGCCAGGAAGCGCTTGACCTTTATGCAATACGGGCAGCCGGTCATAACGTACAACACGAGCTCGTGATCAGTAGCCATAAGTCTCCAATCGGTTGAGGTTTCGATTGAAATACCCAAAGCCGCTGCGGTCTATGCGTGAGCCGATGACGACTCGATCGCCTGAACCAGAAACGCCGTGGCGCCGGCGCCGCAGGGCTTGTCGTAGTAGTCGATAAAGCGCTGATCGGCAAGATAGCCGTGGGCGAGGCCCAGGTATGCTTCGTCTTGGGGTTCGTGTCCCCAGTTAAGGCCAATCCATCGACGGTGCATTGCGACAAGCTTGCGCGCCTCGCTTCCATCCGGTTCGCCGTCGCCCATGGCGATCGAGAGCTGGCCCAGAATAGCGCGTTCAAGTTCCTTCATGTCGTTCCATGTCTCGGGGTCCATGTCCAGCAGTGCCTCGTTTGCTGCATCGACGGCCTCGTCGCCATAGCGCGCCCGCGCCTCGGCACCGTAGCGCTCCTCGTTTTCCTGCACGGTGCGCCAGCGCTCCAATTGCGGCAGCACGGCGCCCATGAGCGAGACGGCTTCGTCGAGCGACATACCGGTGTTTTGTGCCAGGCGCGGGGCGCAATCCTCAATCATGGCCTCCATCGTGGTCTCGTAGGTGTACTTGCCGTGGTCGTAGCACCACTTGCAGTAATGGTCGGTCGTTGCGCCGTGAGCATCGGTGCCGCAGTCGTCGGGCGTGAGTATCATGCCGCAGCTCTGGCAATAGTGCTCGGGCATTTCGAGCAGGTGGGACAGCGGTTCTCCGGTTATGGCGGCAATGAGCTTCATCATGTCGATGCCCGGCGTGACTTCGCCGCGTTCCCAACGGCTGACGGCTTGGCGTGTGACGAAGAGCTTGGCGGCGAGTTGCTCTTGGGTGAGATTGTTGTCGCGGCGGATGGCGATGAGCTTTTCTGCAAAGGCCATGACGGCTCCTTTCTGCTGTTTGTTGCTTTAAGCATACGCGGCGGCCGGCACCCTTCCAAGCAACCGTTGGTTGCACGACGGGGACCGCGGCGAAGAATTGCGCGCAACACCCCACGCCTCCATGCCGTACAATGACCGGCATGGAACCTATTGCACACATACATACCGACCTGCCGCAGAAGTTCGGCATCCCACGCAACAGCTTTTTGGCGCCCCATCTGCAGGGACGCATCGTCTTTGAGCCGGAATTTGCCTCCAACGCTGCAGTTGAGGGTCTGGACTCCTTCTCTCACCTATGGCTGCTATGGTGCTTCGAAAACGGAACGCCCGGCGGCACGGCTAAGGACATAGCCGCCGATGCCAAAACGCAGGACAGGTCCGGCACCAACGCAAAATGGTCGAAAACCGTGCGCCCACCGCGTCTGGGTGGAGCCGAACGCGTGGGCGTGTTTGCCACGCGCAGTCCGTTTCGCCCTAATCCCATCGGGCTCACCTGCGTCAAGCTTGATCGTGTCGAGCTCACTGACGAGGGCCCCATCATCCATGTGCTGGGGGCCGATCTGCGCGATGGCACGCCCATCTACGACATTAAGCCCTACATTCCGTTTGCCGACTGTCACCCGGATGCGACGGGCGGCTGGATTGAGGATGCTCCGTGGCAAGAGCTCGACGTCGAGTTTCCGCAAGCGCTGCAGGATATGGTCCCGCCCGCAAAGCTCCCCGGCTTGGTCGAGGTCCTTCGCCAAGATCCGCGCCGCGCGGGTAGCAAGTACGAGCCAAACCGCATTTACCACTTGGCTTACGCCGGGTTCGACATATCCTTTACGGTCGACGGAACCAGGTTGACGGTAACCGCCGTCAACGACGCGCAAGACTAACCTGCCATTCGTCCGCACCCGTCAAATTAAGCGCCAAACCCCGCGCCAAAACCGCCCGCGCTGGTGGACAATAACGCCTACCAAAACAATCACTTTGCACGGGAGCTCAGCATGAAATACGACTTCAGCTCGCTTATCGACCGCCACGGCATGGACTCTATCGCTGTTGACTCTTGGGGTGAGATCCCCGGCATGGCTCCGAACGCACCCGATGAGGGCTTCGACCGCATCCCCATGTGGGTAGCGGACATGAACTTTGCCACGGTGCCCACGGTCCAGGAGCACATCATTCAGCGCGCCCAGCATCCCATGTTTGGCTATTTCGATCCGCGCCCCGAGTACTTCGACCGTATCATCGAATGGCAGAACCGCCGCAACGGTGTTAAGGGCCTGCTCCCTGAGCATATCGGCTACGAGAACGGCGTGCTGGGCGGCGTCGTATCGACGCTGCGCGCGTATGTCCAGCCGGGCGATGCGGTGCTGGTCCACAGTCCCACCTACAGCGGCTTTACCAAGTCCATCGAGGCCGCGGGCTATCGCATTGTCCACAGCCCGCTTAAGCTCGACGATCGGGGCGTGTGGCGCATGGACTTTGATGACATGGAGCGCAAGCTCGTCCAAAACCACATCCATGCCGCGGTGTTCTGCTCGCCGCACAATCCTTGCGGCCGCGTATGGGAGCACGACGAGATCGAACGTGCCATGGACATCTATCGCCAGCACGATTGCGTGGTGATCTCGGATGAGATTTGGTCCGATATCATCCTGCCGGGTCACAGGCATATCCCGACGCAGTCGGTGAGCGAGGATGCCCGCATGCGCACGGTTGCCCTCTACGCGCCCAGCAAGACGTTTAACCTGGCGGGCCTGGTCGGCAGCTACCACATCATCTATAACGAGACGCTGCGCGACCGCGTGTGCGCCGTGTCCAACAAGACTCACTACAACGAGATGAACGTCCTCTCCATGCATGCGCTTATCGGTGCCTACCAGCAGCAGGGCTACGAGTGGGTCGATGAGCTCAATGAGGTCATCGAGGGCAACGTCGACTACTTCTGCAATTACGTGGACAAGCATTTTGCGGGCGTGTCCTATTCGCGTCCGCAGGGCACGTACATGGTGTTCCTGGACTGCACAGCGTGGTGCCGCGAGCATGGCCGCGATATTCAGTGGCTGCTCGACGAGGGCGCTCGTGTGGGCGTGGGGTATCAGGACGGCCGCCCGTTCCACGGGCCCTGCCACATTCGCGTGAATCTGGCACTGCCCCTTTCGCGGGTAAAGGAGGCGTGTGAGCGCCTGGACCGCTACGTTTTTGGGGTATAGGGGGCGCTCGATTCGAGTGCTGCCCCATGCGCCCACGCCGTCAAAATGCGTGGGCGCATGGGGCGCAGAGGGTAGCGAGCGCGTTTTTCGCATTCGCTACTTTTCCTGAATCTGCTTGCCGCAAAGATGCTCAATCGAAATCTCGTAGAGTTGGACGCCCTTGATGTCTTTGGCGATTTCTTCCTCGACTTCTTCGGCAGAAGGGTAGTACTTAAGCGCGAGCTGGCGGACTTTGTCCTCGATAAACGCAGGCGCTTCATCTACCAGGCGGCAACGGCCAAAGACCACGGTGCTCATGACGTAAGGAGCCCAGTCGCCGTCCTTGTACCACTCGTTGCCGTAAACGGTAAAGCAGACTTTATCGTCACGCCTGAGCGAATCGACCTTGTGGCCGGCCTTGGCGCCATGGAAATAAATCTTGTCGTGCTCGGCGTCAAAGAAGTAGTTGACGGGAATGGCATAGGGGTAGCCATCATCGCCGTTGACGGCAAAGACGCCGCGCTTACAGGTGGCGAGCAACTCGCGCGCTTCCTCGTCAGTGATGGCGCGTTTCTTTCGACGTAAGGGCCTAAACATCGTTGGCTTCCTTTCTGGCTGTGCATGGTGGTTGAGCACAGACTATAGCGAAACAGTTCCGTTTTTCTTGATGCGGGCGAGTATGTTTTTGAGCTTGTTAAAGTCGAGCGGTTTGGGCAGATGGGCGTTCATACCGGCATCGTGTGCCGCCTTGGCGTCCTCGTTGAAGGCGTTGGCAGTGAGCGCGATGATGGGGATGTCGGCTGCATCGGCCTTTTCGCTCAGACGAATCGCGCGGGTTGCCTCGTAGCCATCCATGCCCGGCATCATGATGTCCATCAGGATCGCATCGAAGCTGCCGGCGGGACGACTAACGTATAGGTCGACTGCTTTGTTGCCGTCGGCGGCGCGCGTTACGACGATGCCTTCGCTTTCGAGTAGAGCCTGGGCAATTTCGGCATTGAGCTCGTTGTCTTCTGCCAAAAGGACGTTCATGCCGGCAAGCGAGCAACTGTATGTCTGCTTGGACGCACGTTCTTTTGCCTGAGGGTTCTTGTCGATATCGAGCGGTATCTGGACGTTGAACGTGCTTCCCGCGCCAACCTCACTCGAAATCTCAATCGTGCCGCCCATCATATCGATGAGCGATTTGACGATAGACATGCCAATGCCGGTTCCTTGGAACTTGCTGCGCG
This sequence comes from uncultured Collinsella sp., assembly GCA_900543275.1. Taxonomy (GTDB): domain Bacteria; phylum Actinomycetota; class Coriobacteriia; order Coriobacteriales; family Coriobacteriaceae; genus Collinsella. Next base: position 48,089 of record UQQL01000006.1, read on the forward strand.
CATCGTCGCCTTCCTGGGCAAACGGCTCGTAAATGTGCGTCAAAAACTCGGGCGTCATACCAATGCCGGTATCCGAGACGCTAAAGCAAAACACCGCGTGCTCGTCGTCGACCGGTTTGATGGTCGATGAGAACGTGACGGTGCCTCCGTGCTTGTTGTACTTGATGCTGTTGTCGAGCAGGTTGACAAGGATCTGCCGAATATGGGTGGGGCTGCCGATCATATATTGGTCGACAGCGTAGGGCTCGCTGGTGTCGAGCATGGTTATGCCGCGGTCCGATGCGCGGAGCTTGCACAGTACGAGCGCATTGTCGCACAGCTCTTTAAGGTTGAATGATTCGTGCTCGAGCGTCACTTTGCACTCCTCGATCCTGCCCATTTCGAGGATGTCGTTAATCAGTGACAGCAGGTGATTGGCGGCAACGCGCGCCTTGGCGCGGCTTTCGCGGGCGACCTGCATGTCGCCTTCTCTCAATTCCTCAATTTCGATAAGGCCCAGGATGCCGTTGAGCGGCGTGCGGATGTCGTGGCTCATGCGCGTGTTGAAAGCGGTTTTGGCGGCGTTGGCGGCATCAGCTTTCTGCCGTTCCTCCTGTGCGCGGTAAAGCGACCAGACAAGGATGACGATGCCGGTGAGCAAAATGCAGATGACGACTGCCGCAATGACGATGCGGTTGCGGTAGAGAAGTCGGAACGCATCCGATTCTTGCGCCGAGTACGATGTGGGGAAATAGCTGTTTGCAGAGAGCGATTCACCTGCATTGACGATGCCCTTATTGATGATTCCCAGCAGCTCGGGCTTGCCGCGCGAAATTAAACACGATAGTTGTGCCGTGTTGGTGAGTTCCTGTGTTTCGAAATCCTCGATGTCGTAGATGTCGCGGAGAGTTTCCAGGCGCGTGCTGGGGACAATGATGCAACGTGCCTTCCCCTCATCGAGGGCTTTGAGCACCTCGCCGTCATTCGAATACTCGGTTACCGTTGCGTTCGGAAAGAGACTTTCGAGCTCAAAACGGTTAACGATTGTGCTCTTTGTACAAGCGATGTTCTTAAGGTCGCTGTTCAGGTTTTTGCCACTGTGAATGGCGGTCAGCGAAACCGTTCCCATCGAGTTTGACTGGATGACCCCTGTCTGCTCGGCGAGCCAGTAGTCGCGAAACAACGGCAGGGCGACATCGATGGTTCCGTTGGAAAGGGCTTTGATCATTTGCTTGTTGTTCGAGAGTGCGATTGTTTTGACCGTAATGTCAAACTTGTCGTGCAACGTCGTTGCAAGCGAGGCGAGCGACCCTTCCATCTCGCCGTCGTCATTTTGCGTACAGTAGGGAAGTTGGTTTTTAAGATAGCCGAGCGTGATGGTATTGCCGTTTTCTTTGAGCCAGGTGGTCTCGGTGCCGGTGAGCGATGACGAGCCTGTCTCTTATACACATCTGACGCTGCCGACG
>UQQL01000007.1 GCA_900543275.1 uncultured Collinsella sp.
GGCCGAGCCCGTGGGCTTTGTGACTATCCGCGACGAGATTCGTACCTCGGCGGCCGAGACCATCGGCTACTTTAACGAGCAGGGCGTGACCCTCAACGTGATCAGTGGCGACGACCCGCGTACGGTGTCGTCGATCGCTCGCGTGGTGGGCGTGCCGGGGGCGGACGCTTATGTGGACGCCACGACGCTCGATACGCCGGCCAAGCTCGATGCCGCAGTGGACCGCTACCATGTCTTTGGTCGTGTGACCCCGCAGCAGAAGCGCGAGCTCGTGCAGGCGCTCAAGCGCCGCGAGCACACCGTGGCCATGACAGGCGACGGCGTCAACGACGTGCTGGCGCTCAAGGAGGCCGACTGCTCCGTGGCCATGGCGGCCGGCTCCGATGCCGCGCGTAACGTGGCCGAAATTGTGCTGGTCGACAACGACTTTGCCTCGATGCCCGCCGTGGTGGCCGAGGGCCGTCGCTCCATCAACAACCTGCAGCGTTCGGCTTCGCTGTTCCTGACTAAGACGCTGTTCTCGATGGGCCTGGCGGCGCTGTGCATCGCGCTGCCGCCGTACCCTTTCGAGCCGATTCAGATGACGCTCATCAACTTCTTCTGCATCGGCGCGCCGGGCTTTGTGTTGGGCCTGGAGCCCAACAATGCTCGCGTGAAGGGGTCGTTCCTGACGAACGTGCTCAAGCGGGCGCTGCCGGCGTTGATTGCGGTCATTTTGGCCGCGGCGCTCGATATCTTTGTGGCGCGCGTGTTCGGCTTTAACCAGCTCACGCTGTCTACGATGTGCCTACTTACGTCGTGCGCGGCGAGCGTCAGCCTGATCTGGCGTATCTCGCAGCCCCTCACGCCCTTACGTGTGGCGCTCTTTGTGTTTGTAGTTGCCGGCATCCTGACGGGCGTTATCGGATTCCCGAAGCTGCTGTCTATTGCCAACCTGTCGATGGGCCAGATGGTTATCTTGGCTGTCATCTTGGTCTTTACCTGCTCGGTGTTCTTTAAGCTCGCCACGATGATGGATTCGCTCAAGCCGCGTCGTCGTCATGCCGCAACTGGTTTTGGCCGCGGTGTGCGCGTCCGCTTGGGTCGCGGTGGCGGCAAGGTGAGCTCGACGGGTTCGACGGCGGAGCGTTTTGCCAAGCGCGTCGCCGCCGACATGGCACAGCGCCGCGAAGCTCGCACCGTTCGCGAGGCCGAGGTCCGCGCACTCGAGGGCGTGGCCCAGGCCCAGCCCAAGAAAAAGAAGGGTAGCGGAGCCAAGCGCTCTCGCGTAACCAAGTCCGCCCAAGGCATCAAAGTCTCGATGCCGAGCAAAAAGAAGAAGTAACTACGCGCCCTGGCGATGTTGAATTGGTGCCTTGCTCCTGTGGGGCCGTGGCGATGTTATGCTCTAACCTCGATTATTTGAATTGCTTCGAAAAGAGGATGCCGTGATCTGCCCGCATTGCCTTAAGACTATCGAGGACGGCGCCTCGTTCTGCCCCTACTGCAACGCCTATGTGGGTCCGGGCGATGGTCCGGAGCACACCGAGTTCGTGTTCTGTGAGGGCTGCGGTGCCCGTCTTTCTCCGCATGATCGTACGTGCCCCAAATGCGGACGCCCCGCTCCGGGTATCCTCTCCGAGGACGCGGCAGCATCCGACCTGGCAGCGGGCCGCACGGCGGGCTTTCCGCGCCTAACGCAAGAGCAGATCGATACCGAGGTGCCGCATGCGCCGGCCTCTGCCGCTGCGGTGCTTTCAGACGCCGCCGACCCCAATGAGACCTGCGTGCTGCCGGCTTTCGATAAGGATTTCGGTATCCCCAAGGTCGATATTCCCACGCCCGTTTCCCTGCATGACGATGCTCAAAAACCCAAGCGCAAGGTGCACCCCGACGAGGATGCCTATCACAAGCACAAGCGTCATATTCCCAAGCCGCTTATCGTCATCGCGGTCCTTGCCGTCGTTTGCGGCGGTGCCTATTGGTTCGTGACGACCGATCCCATGGGTGTCATGCCTGGCTTCTACGACCAGTTTGGCCAGGCCGCGCAGACGACCTTCCCCACGCGCCAAAAGGGCGAGGCCACTGAGGACGATACCAAGCAGGACGATTCCGCCGAGGTGGTCCAGGAAGAAACCGTGCTCACCGATGATCAACTCTATACCAGGCTCGACGGTCTGTATCAGACCATCGTGTCCTACGCTGACGAGGACCAGATCGGCGAGGTCATCGATTCCTTTAACAACGGCTATCTCCGAACGCCGCTGTCCACCCGTCAGGAGCTGTCGCAGAGTGCCTACGCCCTGCGCGACCAGATCAAAAAGACGCAAGATGAGCTCAACAACCTGAAAGTACAGGACGATACGGTCTATGCGGATGACATCGCCCACTTAAAGCAGCTTGCCGAGTGGATGTATGAGCGCGTCGACGTGATCTGCCAGAGCTGGGATATCTCGCTGGCCATTCCCGATGGCGAGTCGATGAGTTCCCACCAAAGCGAGATCCTGGCGCCCATCGCGCAGGGCGGCAACAGCGCGCTGAACCAGTACGATGCCAATGTGGGTTCCTGGAAGCCGCAGCAGCGTTCCTAAAATTAGTTCGCCATAGTCGGCATAACCTACGTGCGCAATTGATGTAAGCCCGTGCTTATTGCTACAATTCGTACAAATATGCTTTAAACGCACGAGGAAGGAACCACATGTTTGGTTTTAAGAAAGAGCTCTACACGCCCGAGTATCAGCTTGTCGGCGACGAGTGCGCCGTAATCGAGACGTCGAAGGGTACCATCAAGGTCAAGTTTGACGGCGAGGGCGCTCCCATTCATGTCGCGAACTTCTGCGAGCTTTCCACGATGGGCTTCTATGATGGCCTTAAGTTCCATCGCTATGTGCCCGGTTTTGTTATCCAGGGCGGCGACCCCAATACCCGCGACATGTCCGGCGCCGACGTCGCTGCCGGTCTTGAGGGCCCCGACGGCATGCCCGGTACCGGTGGCCCCGGCTACTGCATCAAGGGCGAGTTTGCCACCAATCCGCGCAACAGCCATGTCGATGGCGCCCTTGCCATGGCACGCTCCATGGACCCCGATTCCGCGGGTTCGCAGTTCTACTTCTGCCTGGGTGCCCAGCATAACCTCGATTCCGGTTACACCGTCTTTGGTACCACGGTCGAGGGTCTCGATGTGATTTCGCAGCTGCGTGCCGGCGACGAGATCGTCCATGTCGAGATCGTTCACGAGTAAAGGGGACTTCCTTGAATAGCCAGCTGATCCAACAGGGCCGCGCCGCTTACCGCGCGGGTGATTTTTCCGCTGCAGCCCAGATGCTTGGGGCGGCAAAGACTCCCGATGAGATTATGGGCGAGGCCGATCACCTTCGTGGCAACGCCTTGATGCACCTGGGCATGTATGCCGAGGCCGCCGAGGCCTATGCCGCCGCCCTCAACGACGGCACCTACGGCAAGCGCGGCGCGCTGCTCACCAACCGCGGCAAGGCGCTTGCCGCCGTGGGCGACTACACGACGGCCGCTCAGGCGTTCTCTGCTGCTACGCAGGATGCTTCCTATGCCACGCCGTTCAAGGCCTATCTGGGCCTGGGCAATGCGCTGTTCCAGTCGGGCGACTATGCCAACGCAGGAACCGCCTTCCGTCAGGCTGCCATCGACGGCGCCAATCCGGCTCCTGCCGCCGCACTCGGCGAGCTCGGTCGTTGCTTCATTAAGCTCGGCCGCCCGGCGGATGCCGTGGAGACCTACCGCACGGCTATCGACTTTGCCGGCCCCCGCGACGACACGCGTGCGCTCAACGCCGGCATGGGTCAGGCGCTTTCTGCCGCCGGCCGTCCCTCCGACGCACTCGACGCCTTTAACGCCGCTACTGCCGATGGCATCTACCAGCTCACCTCCGAGCAGGCCGATGAGCTTGCCCGCGTGCACGATTCGCTTGCCGCGCTGTCTGCCCAGACGGCTATGGCCACGGCTCCGGCGCCCGCGATGGACGCTCCTGCCGTCGATCCTCTCGATCCTACGGGCGCGACCGGTCAGTTTATGCCCGATCCCTCGGACACCGGCTTCTTTACGCTGTCCGAGTCCGAGATGGTCCAGCAGGACCGTCAGGATCGTAAGCAGGCCAAGGTCCGTCGTCGCCATCGCCACACGGGTCTCAAAGTCTTCATCGTGCTGCTTCTGCTTATTTTGATTGCCGCGGGCGGTCTGGGCTTTGCCTACACGCGCGGCTTTGGCTTCCCGTCTCAGGAGTCTGTCGTTACCGATCTGTTCCAGGCTGCCGGCGACGGTGACACCGCAAAGGCCGAGTCTTGCCTGGCCTCGAGCCTGTCCGAGGACGCTAAGTCGATGATCATCTCCTCGATTCCGCAGGGTGCCACCGTGTCCGTCGAGGGCATGGATCAGTCCATGACCGAGACGACCGCCAAGGTGAAGGCATCGCTGTCCAAGGGCGGCGAGCAGGAGTACACCGTCAAATTCGTGCGCTCCGACAACCATATCGGCTGGACCGTTTCTTCGCTCGATATGGATTTCTCGGCTGCTGACAACCAGTAGTGACCTTATGGGATTTAGCTTTGCCCGGCGCTTCACCGCAAGTGAGGTGCCGGGCTTGCGCTAGTATGATGAGCTAATAGTTTTCCAGCAATCATCCAACACATCAGGAGTTGCGTTGTTTTCTTTGATGGATATGTTCTTCGGTAGCTATGCGGGCGATCTTGCCATCGACCTCGGTACCGCAAATACGCTTGTCTCCGTGCGCGGCAAGGGCATCGTCATTCGCGAGCCCTCTGTTGTCGCCATCGACAAGAACGACGAGCGCATCCTGGCGGTCGGTATCGAGGCAAAGCGCATGCTCGGCCGTACGCCCGGCAACATCGTGGCCGTTCGTCCCCTGAAGGACGGCGTCATCGCCGACTTCGATGTTACCGAGGCCATGCTTCGCTACTTTATCGACAAGGCGTCTGAGAAGCGCTATCCGTGGACTCCGCGTCCGCGTGTTGTCGTCTGCGTTCCCTCCGGTGTCACGTCGGTCGAGAAGCGCGCTGTCTTTGAGGCTACGATCCAGGCCGGTGCCCGCCAGGCCTATCTGATCGAAGAGCCTATGGCCGCCGCTATCGGCGCCGACCTGCCCGTTGAGGAACCTACCGGTTCCATGGTCATCGACATCGGTGGCGGTACCACCGAGGTTGCCGTTATCGCTATGGGCGGCATCGTCGTCTCGCAGTCCATTCGTATTGCCGGCGACGAGTTCGATCAGGCCATCCTTACGCACGTTCGTGATGCCTACAACCTGGCCATCGGCGAGCGTACGGCAGAGGACATCAAGATCAAGGTCGGCTCCGCCGTGCCGCTCAAGGACGAGCTCGACGTCGAGGTCAACGGCCGCGACGTGATCACCGGTCTGCCCAAGACCGTGCGCATCGAGAGCGAGGAGATTCGTCGCGCGCTCAACAAGCCGCTCGACGAGATGGCCAAGGCCGTCAAGGACGCACTCGACGCTACGCCTCCCGATCTTGCCTCGGACCTTATGTACTACGGCATTTTGCTGACTGGTGGCGGCGCGCTGCTGCGCGGTCTCGACGTGCGCCTGCGCGATGAGACCGGCGTTTCGGTCAACGTCAGCCCCACGGCGCTCGATAACGTTGTTAACGGCTGTGCCCGCGTGCTCGAGGCCAATGCGTTTGATGGCGGCTTCGTCCAGACCAATGCTTAATTTCCAAAAGGTGGATTCCATTTGGCACGATCTTCGGGTTTCTCCACAAATCTGAATACCAAGCGACAATCAACGGGTATGCGCCCGTTGATTGTTTTCAGCCTGATTTCGGTGTTGCTGCTCACGTTTTATATTCGTGAGGGCGAGACGGGGCCGATTCATGCCGTTCGTTCGGGCGTGACGACGATTACCTCGCCGGTGCGTTTTCTGGGCTCGGCTGTGGCGGCTCCCTTCAATGCGATCGGTAACGTGTTCTCTAACCTTACGGCGTCACAGGACACGCTTGACGAGCTTAAGAAGCAAAACGAGGAACTGACCTCTAAGGTCGCCGAGCTCTCCGAGGCTCAAAAGACCGCCGAGCGACTGGAGGGTCTGGTCGGTCTGCAGTCGACCTACAACCTCAAGTCCACTGCAGCTCGTATCGTCGGCGCTTCGGGCGATGCCTGGACCTCGACCGTTACCATCGATAAAGGTTCTGCCGACGGGCTTACCATCAACATGCCCGTGACGAGTTCTGCCGGTGTCATAGGCCAGATTATCGAGGTCTCGGCCAAGACGTCCACCGTGCGCCTGATTGGCGATGAGAACTCGGGCGTGTCCGCCATGGTGCAGGACACGCGCGCCCAGGGCATGCTGCAGGGTCAGGCTGACGGCACGCTGCGTCTTGAGTATGTGAGCGTCGATTCCGACGTCAAGGTTGGCGACATCATCGTGACCTCGGGCATTGGCGGTGTGTTCCCCAAGGGCCTTCCGCTCGGCACCGTCTCGTCGGTTGAGAAATCGGCAAACGACGTGTACTACACCATTGTGGTGCGCGCCCAGACGACGGCCGAGAACAACGAGGAAGTGCTGGTCATTACCTCGCTGACCGACGAACAGTCGGCCTCGGATGAGGACGTGAACACGGCCAATAGCACGCCGCAGGGAACGTCGCGCGATGCTGCGACCAAGACGAAGGACGAGAGCCCGGATGACAGTTCCGACACGTCCGAGACGACCTATTCCGGCTCGAGCGAATAGGGGGCATGTCCATGGATCTACATGAGCAGGGGATGAGCTCCCGCACGTTTGTAATCGCCGCCATTGTGTGCGTGCTGCTGCAGGCAGGCCTGGCACCGCAGATCTCCATTGCGGGCGGTCGCGTCAACTTTATGATTATCCTGGTGTGCCTAAGCGTGTTCTCGGGCGACCCGACCCGTGCCGTCGTGTGCGGTTTTTGCAGCGGCTTGTTCTATGACCTTTCCGCTGCCGTGCCGGTGGGCGTTATGTCGCTCCTGCTGACCGTGGGTTCTTTTGCCCTGGTGCATAGCGCTGCCGGTCAGACGGGCGGTGCCCCGAGTGCGCGCGGCATCACGGTGGGCGCCTTCGCGTTCGTCATTAATGTGATCTACAGCATCATCTTGCTGTTTATGGGTTTGGAGACGAGCTTTGTCGTGGCGATCTTCGGCCATGCGCTGCCGTCTTCGATCCTGACGGGTCTGGTTGCCATTCCGTTTTTGATGTCCGGCGTCGTGCCGCAGTCCGGTTATGGATTCTCCGCACGTGGCGGACGCCAGACGGGCATGCGCTTTAAGCCCAAGACCCGTAAGCTCAAATAGGGGAGGCTCGTAGATGTCTTCCCAGATGACGGTTATTATCGCCGGTATCGTGCTGGTTGTGGCCATCGTGGTCGCACTGGTCATTATGCGTCGCGGCGATTCTCGTTTTACCTACGATACGCAGCATGGGACGGCCCCGCGCGCCACCGAGGGCGAGGGCAATACCGCGGCGACCGCCTTTAAGGGCCGCTTCTCCATCCTCACCACGGGTGTGGGCGCGATGTTCGCGGCGCTTGCCGTCAAGCTGTGGGGCATGCAGATGGTCTCGTCGGACTATTACGAAAAGCAGGCTAATAGCAATCAGACGCGCACCGTTACCACACCCGCTGTGCGCGGCCGCATCCTCGACCGCAATGGCGTGGCGCTTGTCCAGAACCGTCCCTCACTTGCTGTCGTGGCCTATCGCGACCTTGCCGAGGATGAGGTTCTGGTTCGCCATCTTGCCAACGTGCTCGGTATGCCCTACGTGGCGGTTCTGCGCAATATCCAGGACAATTCCGAGGGCGCCCAGAGCCTGCATACCATCGCGACGGACGTCCGTCGCTCCACGGTTGCCTATATTCAGGAGCACGCCGGCGAGTTCCCGGGCGTCAAGATTGCCGAGCGTACCGAGCGCCAGTATCCATATGGCGAGACGGCATGCCATATCTTGGGCTATACCGGCACCATTACCTCCGAGCAGCTCGAGGCCCAGAATAAGAAAACCTCTGGCGATGATGATGCTTCTGCTGGTAAGATTACGTACCAGTCGGGCGATATCGTGGGCCAGGCGGGTGTTGAGAGCTACTACGAAAACCTGCTGCAGGGTATTCGTGGCGAGCAGACCGTCAAGGTCGATGCCTCGGGCAATGTGACCGGTCAGGCCGGCGCCGTGCCCGCCAAGGCCGGCTCCGACATTAAGCTCACGCTCGACCTTAAGATCCAACAGGCCTGTGAGACGGCGCTGGCGAGCGCCATCGAGCTTGCCAAGACCACTGGCTACAGCAATGCCGGCAACGGCGCTGTGGTGTGTCTCGATCCCAACAATGGCGAGATCCTGGGCATGGCGAGCGAGCCCAAGTTCGATCCGTCCGTCTTTATCGGCGGCGTCTCAAATGACGTGTGGACCGAGCTCAATGATGACAAGGGTTCGCACCCGCTGCTCAACCGCGCCATTAGCGGACAGTACATGTCGGCCTCGACCATCAAGCCGCTCTCGGCACTGGCCGGTCTTGAATTTGGAACCTACACTTCAACGCAGACAACCAACTGCACGGGCTATTGGACGGGCCTGGGCAAGGCTTGGGGCAAGCGCTGCTGGCTGACGTCTGGACACGGCACCATGACGCTGCAGTCGGGTATCGCCAACTCGTGCGACCCCGTCTTCTACGACATGGGCAAGGCCTTCTTTTATGACGATCAACATTCCGAGGGCCTGCAGGAGGTCTTTCGTCGCTGGGGCCTAGGCAAGACCTGCGGTATCGATCTGCCGAGTGAGGGCGCGGGCCGTATTCCCGATGCCGAGTGGAAAGAGTCGTACTTTACCGACGCCTCTGCCGAGGACCGCAAGTGGAATGCCGGCGATATGACCAACATTGCCATCGGCCAGGGCGACATCCTGGTGACGCCTCTGCAGATGGCATGCGCCTACATGGGCCTCGCCAACGGCGGTAAGCAGTACGTGCCTCACGTGTTTTTGTCTGCCGTGTCGCGCGATGGCGACGGCGATGCCTATAAGTACAACGGCAAAGGCAAGAAGAAGCGCCTGGAGGCCAAGATCAACAGCGATTCGGATTTGGCTCTTGTTCGCAACGGCATGCACGACGTGATTTACACGACCTCGACGTCCCTGGCGGCTCACTTTGGCACCCTGACGCCGCAGGTATACGGCAAGTCGGGCACGGGCGAGAAAAGCGGCGAGGACGAATACGCGTGGTTTTGCGCCTATGCGCCGGCCGATGATCCCAAGTATGTCATCGCTACTGTTCTGGAGCAGGGCGGCGGTGGCTCAGATACCGCGATGCATGTCGTGCGCGATGTGCTCGGCGTGATTTATGACGAGCCCGATACCTCTTCGGCCTCGGGCGATTCTTCGGTTCGATAGGAGGTTGCGATGGATTTTTCTCCGGCGGATCTGTTCCGTTCAACCAAGACCGGCTCTCGCAGCAGCCTGGACCGCGTCAACAAGCAACTTTCGGCCTCGCGCGGCACGTTTCGCCAAAAGGTGCATATCGGTGTGCTCGTGGCTACAGTGGCGCTCGTCGCCTACGGTGCCATCATTATCTGGTCGGCTTCGCAGTTTAAGGCCGATGCTTCGTTCTCACGTCATCTGCTGGGAATTGGCATCGGGGCGGTGCTGGCGGTGCTGGTCTGGCGTACCGACCTGCGCGGTATTTCCAATTTCTCGACAGCGTTGCTCGTCATCGACCTGATCGTGATCTTCTCACCCAAGATTCCGGGTCTGTCCTATACAGGCGGTCTGGGCATGACGGGCTGGATCAAGATTCCCGGTATCGGCTTGACATTCCAGCCGGTTGAGCTTGCCAAGCTCATCACCATCTTCTTTATCGCCACGCTTGGCTCGCAGTATAACGGCCGCATCGATACCGTTCGCGACTACGTCAAGCTCTGCGGCATGCTGTCCATCCCGTTTTTGGCCGTCGTTGCCATGGGCGACCTGGGCTCGGGCCTGGTCGTGTTGGTCTCGGGTGCCATCGTCATCTGCATGAGCGGTGCACGCCGCGAATGGGTGCTGTCGACCCTGGCCCTGCTCGTGGGCCTGGTGGCCCTCGTCCTGGCGCTCGATTCGGTCTTTGATTCGTTGCTCGGCCACGATGTGCTCATCAAGCAGTATCAGATGAACCGTCTGACGGTCTTTATCGACCCCGATAATGCCGATTCGGACGATGCCTACAACCTGCAGCAGTCGCTTATCGCCGTTGGCTCGGGTGGCTTCTTTGGTAAGGGTTTGGGCCACGCAACGCAGTCGGCCGGCGGCTTTCTGCCTGAGTTCCATACCGACTTCGTCTTCGCCTTCCTGTCCGAGACCTTTGGCTTTTGCGGTTCCTTTTTGCTCCTGTGCCTCTACGTGCTGTTGATCTTTTCGACGATTCGCGTCGCCTTTAAGTGCGAGTCGCTGTTCTTGCGCCTATCGTGTGTGGGCATCGTTGGCATGTGGGCGTTCCAGACCTTCGAAAACATCGGCATGTGCATCGGCATGATGCCGATTACCGGTATTCCGCTACCGTTTATTAGCTTCGGTTCGTCTTCGATGATGATTCAGCTGCTGACGGTGGGTATCGTACAATCCATATGGCGGCATCGTTCTGGCGCCGCGTAACCGCTGGAGGGGTTTGCTATGAAAATTCCCGTAGATAAGCTGACCCGCGCTTTTAAGATGGGCGCGTCCGTTAAGAAGGATTCCGATACGCCGGTGCGCGTCTCGGTCTATCTGGATTCGTCCGCCTCGCGCTTTCTGGCCGAGACGGTGCGTGACGCCTTTGTGCCGCAGACGACCTCGGGCATTGTGCGCGTCGAGCGTCTGGGGGAGGAGCGAATTGCTCCAAAGACCGATACCGATGTGGTACTGGTGCTCTCGTGTGGTTCCGACCGCCTGGAGAGTGCCGTGCAGGAGCTCGTGATCGCCGGCGCGCCCGTGTGCGTGCTTGCCGAGTCCGCTGTGGAGGTGCCGTTTATCGAGGAGTCCACGCCCATGCTCGGCGTGGTGGCGGCAACCGATAAGACGTATCTGCTCGAGACGCTTGCCCGCTGGATTCTCGATCGCACCGAAAAGGAAACGGCTTTTGCGGCGAACTTTGCCTTCATGCGCATCGCGGCGGCCAATCGTATCATCACCTCGTGCGCGCTCACCAATATGGCGACCGGTGCGCTGGTGTTTTTGCCGGGCGCCGATTATCCCGTTATGGCGCTGGCGCAGGTGGGCATGCTCTTTGAGCTCGCTGCCGTCTTTGGACGCGGCATTAAGCCTGAGCGCGGCTACGAGGTCGCTGGCGTGCTTGCCGGCGGTCTTGTGATCCGCGCGGTCACCCGCGCGCTCGTCAAGCAGACGCCGCATATTGGGTTTGCCGTTAAGGCGCTCACTGCTGCTGCGGGCACCTATGGCATGGGCCGTGCGCTCGTTTCGCTCTACGAGCGCGATGTCGACTACAGCCGTGCCAACGAGGTGGTCACTGCCACGTTCTCCCGCGTTCGCGATCTGGTGACCACGGTCGCGGGTGCTACCCGTCCTATGGCGTCCTACCAAGACGCATCCGATCTCGCTGCTTAGGGGTTTTCCGTTGCGCGTTCCGTATCAAGACTGTTTTCATTTAATTGAGCCGCTGCTCGCCAAGGTCGAAAAGCCGAGTCGCTATATCGATCACGAGTGGGGCACGCTTTCAAAGGCCGATGCCGACTACCGTTGCTGCCTGATCTATCCGGATGTGTACGAGGTCGGTTTGCCCAACCAGGGCATCGCCATCCTCTACAACATCCTTAACCAGGCCGAGGGCATCTCCTGCGAGCGTGGCTATGTGCCGTGGCCCGATATGGGTGACGCTATGCGCGAGGCGGGCATTCCGCTGCTCTCGCTCGAGGGTGCAGCGCCGGTCGCTTCGTTTGATATCGTCGGCCTGCATGTGCCGCACGAGATGGCGGTGACGAACTTCCTCGAGGCACTCGATCTCGCTGGCATTCCGCTGTTAGCGGCCGACCGAGGCGAAGACGACCCCATCATCATCGCCGGCGGTCCCTCGGTGTACAACCCCGAGCCGTACGCGGCCTTCTTCGATGCCATCCTCATCGGCGAGGGCGAGGAATCGCTGCTCGAGACCTGCCAGCTGCATCGCCGCCTGCGTGACGAAGGAGTCCCGCGCGCGCAGATTGTTGAGCAGCTTGCATCCATTGCCGGCAACTACGTGCCGTCGCTCTATGAGGTTCGTCACGATGAGCCCTGCTCGCCGCATGGCTACACCGTGCCGCGTGAGGGCAAGGATGCTCCGGTCGTGGTCTACAAGCGCGTCGTCGAGGATTTCGGCGCCACGAATCCGCTGTCGCAGTCGTGTGTACCCTATGCGCAGCTGGTCCACGACCGCCTGTCTATTGAGATCCTGCGTGGCTGCGCCCGCGGCTGTCGTTTTTGCCAGGCCGGCATGACGTATCGCCCGGTGCGCGAGCGCTCGGCCGACCAGATCGTCTCGTCGGTGATTCAGGGTCTGGAAAAGACCGGCTATGACGAGGTGTCGCTGACCTCGCTCTCCACGACCGACCACTCCTGCATTCGCGACGTGCTCGGCAGGCTCAACCGTCGCCTGGAGGATACGGGTATTCGCGTGTCTATTCCGTCGCAGCGCCTGGATTCGTTTGGCGTGGATATGGCCGAGTCGGTCGCCGGCGAAAAGAAGGGCGGCCTGACGTTCGCACCCGAGGCCGGCAGCCAGCGCATGCGCGACATCATTAACAAGAACGTGACCGAGGAGGACCTGGACCGTGCGGCCAAGGCGGCCTTCGAGGCCGGCTGGAACCGCATGAAGCTCTACTTTATGATGGGCCTTCCCGGCGAGCGCGACGAGGACATCGTGGCCATCGCCAATCTGGCCGATCACGTGCTGGAGCTCGGTCGTTCCGTGGTGCCCAAGGCTCGTCGCGGCTCGATCTCGGTGTCCATCTCGGTTTCGGTGTTTATCCCCAAGGCTGCCACGCCGTTCCAGTGGTGCCCGCAGCTCGACTACGACGACGTCAAGCGTCGCCAGAAGCTGCTTATCACGAGCGTTCGCAACCGTGCCGTCCGCGTGCATTACCACGATGCCGAGACCTCGCTCATCGAGGCCGCGCTGTCCCGCGCCGGGCGTGACATGACGCCCGTCATCATCGATGCTTGGCGCGCTGGCTCTCGCTTTGACGCCTGGGTAGAGCATTTCTCGCTCGATAACTGGAAGGAGGCTGCTGCCAAAAACGGCATCGACCTCAATGAGCTCGTGCACCTGCCCTACGAGTTGGACTGGCGCCTGCCGTGGGAGCACGTGAGCCCCGGCTGCACGCGCGGCTTCCTCGAGCGCGAGTACCGTCGCTCGCTCGAGGGTGTCACGACTCCCGACTGCACCCGCACGTCGTGCACCGGCTGCGGAATCTGCCCCACGCTCCACGCCGAGAATGTATTGATGGGTGATCGCGCATGAGTGAGCGCCTGACCGACAACCCCACGCTCTTTAGGCTTCGTGTTCGCTATGGCAAGCGCGATCGCCTTAAGTACCTGGGCCATCTCGAAGTAATCCATACCATTGAGCGCATTGTGCGCCGTGCGGGACTTCCCTATGCCGTCACGCAGGGCTTCTCTCCGCACATGCGCGTGGGCTTCTCTTCGGCGCTACCGGTGGGCACGTCGTCGACCTGCGAGTGGTATGACCTGTTTATGACCGAGTTCGTGGCGCTCGACGAGGCGTTTGGGCGCCTGGCTGCGGCGTCTCCGGCCGATCTGGCGCCCATCGAGGCGGCGTACATCGACGTGCGCACGCCGGCGTTGACGGCGCAACTCACGCGTCTGTCGTATCGCATCGACCTGCACTTGGATCCCGAGGCGCCCGTAAGTGCCGACGAGGTGCGTCGTGCGATCGACACGCTGCGCGCGGACCATGGCATCGACTACGCGCGCGGCAAAAAGAGCAAGCGCTTAGACCTTGACCACACACTGGTGGGCTATGAGATCACGGCGGGGGAGCGTCCGGACCATCTGGTGCTCATGCTCGACACCCATGCCGACAACGAGGGCTCCATGCGTCCGGAGATTTTGCTTTCTGCTGCTGATGTTTTGTTGCAGGGCTTGACCCCGGGCGTCGATGCACCTATTGTTTCCACCGGTATGCAAGACCTCGTGACCATCTGCTCCTACGATGTCGAGCGTCAGAATCAAGCATGCGAGGACGACGAGGGCCGACTCGTCAGCCCCATACCTGTGCGAACTTGTGGATTTGCTCCACATACTCGTTGACGGGGGTATTTTCGCCTGCTACTATATTCGGCTGTTGCACTAACTGATGCATGAAGGGCAAGTAAACATGTACGCAATCGTTAACACGGGCGGCAAGCAGTACAAGGTCGCCACCGACGATGTCATCACCGTCGAGAAGATCGAGGGCAATGAGGGCGACAAGGTCACCCTGCCGGTCATCTTCCTCAACGATGGTAAGAAGATCGTCACCGATCCCGACAAGCTGGCCAAGGCCAAGGTTACCGCTCAGATCGTTGAGCAGTTCAAGGGCGAGAAGCAGCTGGTCTTCAAGTTCCACAAGCGCAAGCGCTATCGTCGTCTGAAGGGTCACCGTCAGCAGCTCACCAAGCTGAAGATCGTGAAGGTCCAGGCTACGTCCCGCGCCAAGAAGGCTGTCAAGGCAGAGGCCGAGGCTGTTGCCGAGGCTCCCGTCGCCGAGTAGATTACACTCGTAACGAAAGAGTAGGTATACACAATGGCACACAAAAAAGGACTCGGTTCCTCCCGTAATGGCCGTGACTCCCGCGGTCAGCGCCTTGGCACGAAGCGCTATGCCGGCCAGACGGTAACCACGGGCACGATTCTCGTCCGTCAGCACGGCACTCACATCCACCCGGGTGAGAACGTTGGCCGTGGCAAGGACGACACGCTGTTCGCGCTGGTCGACGGTACCGTTGAGTTCCACAAGGGTATCAAGCACAGGGTCAGCGTACGCCCGCTCGCGAACGCGTAATTCACCCTTCATAGAGCACATATGTGGGAGGCACTTGAGTTTTAGGATTCAAGGGTCTCCCTCTTTTTGTAGGAGGCGATTCTGTTGTCACAGTTCACCGATATCAGCCGCATTAACGTGTGCGGCGGCGACGGCGGAGCCGGATGCATGTCGTTTAGGCGCGAGGCATTTGTCCCCAAGGGCGGCCCCGATGGCGGCGACGGCGGTCGTGGCGGCAATGTCGTCATCCAGGCCGATGCTCAGCTGTCTTCGTTGATCGATTACCGCTTTAAGCATCACTTCCGCGCCGAGCGCGGCACGCACGGGCAGGGTGCCCGTCGTAACGGTAAGAGCGGCGAGGACCTAATTTTGAAGGTTCCTATGGGCACCGTGGTGCGCGAGCTCGACCCCGAGACGCAGACCCCGATGTTCGAGATTGCCGACCTGGTGCATGATGGCGAGCGCGTTGTCGTGGCGCCCGGCGGTGCCGGTGGCCTGGGCAACACGCACTTTGTGACGTCGGTGCGCCGCGCGCCCGCGTTCGCTCAGCTGGGCGAACCGGCCGAGGAGCACTGGATTGAGCTCGAGATGAAGCTTATGGCCGATGCCGCGCTCGTGGGCTTCCCCTCGGTGGGCAAGTCCTCGCTCATCGCGCGCATGAGTGCCGCCCGACCCAAGATCGCCGATTATCCGTTTACCACGCTCGTGCCCAATCTGGGCATGGTGCGTGCCGGTGAGTATTCTTACGTTGTTGCCGACGTTCCTGGTTTGATCGAGGGCGCGAGCGAGGGCAAGGGTCTGGGCCACCAGTTCCTGCGCCACATCGAGCGTACGGCGCTGATCATGCATGTCGTCGACATGACGGGCGGTTTTGAGGATCGCGACCCGGTTGAGGATTACCGCATCATCAACCGTGAGCTCGAGCAGTATGGCGCCGAGCTTTCGGAGCGTCCGCAGATCGTCGTCGCCAACAAGTGCGATGCGCCGGGCACGGCCGACAAGATTGCCGACCTCAAGCGCGCCGCGCTCGACGACGGGCATATGTTCTTTGCCGTGTCCGCCGTGACGGGCGCCGGCCTCAACACGCTGATGCTTGCCGTGGGCGAGCAGGTGGCTAAGCTTCGCGCCGAGTTGGCGGTCTCCGCTGAGCCGGTCGATCTGCGCGACGAGGAGTGGGAGCGCCGCCGTCTGCAGCGCGAGAAGCGTTTCCGCATTGTCCAGGAGGAGCCCGGTGCCTTCCGTGTGGTTGGTCGCGCGATTGAGCGCATGGTCATCCAGACCGACTGGGAAAACGAGGAAGCTGTCATTTATCTGCAGCACAAGTTTGCGCGTATGGGTGTTGACGACGCGCTCGAGAAGGCCGGTTGCCGTGCGGGCGACGAGGTCCGCATTTGCCAGCGCGCCTTTGACTTTGAGGGCGCCGAGGACTTCTTGGAGTACGAGGAGCTCGAGGACGCTGGTGAGGACGTTGCCGTTGAGGCCATTGACGTGGCCGATGCTGCGGATGAGGGCGTCGAGGCTATCGATGCGGCTGATGCCGCGGACGATGCCGAGACCTCGGAGGGCGAGTAAGCCATGTCGCTGCGCGGTGGAATCGGTTTGCCCGAGCTGCCCATAAAAGAGGGCAAAGAGTTTCGGCTTGGCATTATGGGCGGCACATTCGACCCGATTCATTACGGGCACCTGGTGACTGCCGAGCAGGCGCGCGAGTCGCTCGACTTGGACGCCGTGCTCTTTATGCCGGCGGGCTCTCCCGCCTTTAAGCTTGACAAGCCGGTGACGCCTGCCGAGGACCGTTATGCCATGACGGTTCTCGCCACCGCCGCGAATCCGGCTTTTTTGGCGAGCCGTTTCGAGATCGACCGTCCGGGCGTGACCTATACTGCCGATACGCTTCATGCCCTTCGCGACTTTTACCCGCCGCAGGTAAAGCTCTACTTTATTACGGGCGCCGACGCGATTATTGATATTGTGACCTGGCATGATGCCGAGCGAATTGCTGAGCTTGCTACCTTTATTGCGGCGACGCGACCGGGTTTTGATATCGATACGGCGCGTGCCCGAATCAAAGAGTCGGGGCTGCCGTTCGATGTGCGCTATATTCAGATTCCGGCGCTGGCGATCAGCTCGACGAACATTCGTAAGCGAGTTGCCCGCGGCATGAGCGTGCGCTATCTTACGAGCGAGTCTGTGCTCGGCTACATTCGCAAGCGCAGTTTGTATGTCGATCTGGGTCAAGAAGATTTTGAGTGATGGGGGCTACGTTGTCGGTAGAGGATCAGTTTGAGGGCGATGAGCGCGCGCTGCTCAAGCGCATTCAAGAGCTGCTCGATGTTCGCATGAAAGATAAGCGCAAGCGCTATGTGCATTCGTTGGGTGTTGCCGAGACCGCACTTCATCTGGCCGAGGTCTACAGCGTTGACCGCTTTGATGCCGCTGCCGCCGGCTTAATTCACGACTGGGACAAGGTGCTTTCCGATGACGAGCTCGTGGCCCGCGCGCTTCACTATGGCATCAAGGTTGCCGGCTCTCCTTCCGCCGCGACGCCGCTTTTGCATGGCCCTGTTGCCGCCTATGAGCTTCCGCAGCTTTTTCCCGAGCTGTCGCCGGCCGTTTTCCAGGCTGTCGACCGTCACACCGTGGGTGTCTGCGACATGACGCCGCTCGATATGGTGGTCTTTGTGGCAGATGCCATCGAGCCCAACCGCCACGGCGACTATGCCCATGCGCTGCGCAAGATGGTGGGGGAGTCGACGCTTGATGAGTTGTTCTTCTCCTGTTTTGCGCAGGGTCTGGTCTATGTGATCCAGTCGGGGCGCTATCTTTATCCCACGGCTATTACGATTTACAACCATTACGCCCAGCTGCGCTAGCTCGGGCTGTCTAGAAAGAGGTATTCCATGGCCGACGAGACCATGACCGACGAGCAGATTCTTGAAGGTGTGGAGCACAAGAGCTTCGTCGCCACGTCCGACCGCACCGCCGCCTCGCTGTCCGCGAGCGGTGTCGCCGCCGAGGATGTCGCCCGCGCCGCCGCGCAGGCCGCCTACGACAAGAAGGGCGAGGACGTTCAGGTGCTCGACTTGACCGAGCTTTCCGATGTGTGCGACTACTTTGTGCTTGCCACCGGTACCAACAACCGCCAGGTCGATTCGATCGTCGACGAGATCGAGGAGAAGGTCGCCGAGGCTTGCGGCGAGCATCCGTTCTCCATCGAGGGCCGCGAGCAGAAGACCTGGATGCTCATGGACTACGGTTCGGTTGTCGTCCACGTCTTCACTCCCGAAGCCCGCGACTTCTACCGCCTCGAGAAACTCTGGGGAGATGCCCCCCAGCTCCCCCTCAATCTCCTCTAGTGGCTCATTTGATACGGGGCTTTTTAGCTAGCTTCGCGCATTTCGCCGGGCAGTTGCGGTTTTCCGCACCTGCCCGGCTTTCTTTTGCCCAAAGGAGGTTAATCATTGAAGCGGGATTGGCGGCCGAAAGATAGGGCGGTGTCGCCGAACTTGTCTCGGACGGCGTCGATCGCGACGGAGAGGTCGCGGCGGTCGCTGGATTGGGCTCCGCGGTCGTCGACTTCGCAGAACAGGTCGGTCTGGATGCCGCCCTGATGGTCAAAGTCGCTCATGCCGATGCCTGCTAAGCGAACATGCATGCCTTCCTGCCAGATGTTGTCGAGCAGTTCGAGCGCAACCGCCACAAAGATATTCTCGTCGTCGGTGGGGTGGGGAAGCCGCCGCTGCGCCGTTCGCCCACTTCCATACGAATACTTGAGCTTGAGCGTCACCGTGGCGCCTGTTAGTCCCTGACGGCGCAGGCGGCGTCCCACTGACTCGCCCAACAGCGCAATCGCCGCTTCGATGTCCCCGCGCTCAGTCAAATCTTTCGCAAAGGTGCGTTCATTGCTCACCGATTTAACCTCGCGCTCTTCATCGAGACTCGTGACTTCGGAGATTTCGAGTCCCAGCGCACGCTGACGCATACGTTCGCCGTTGACGCCAAAAATAGAGGCCAAGGTGGATTCCGGTGCACGTGATAGCTCGCCGAGGGTGTAGATGCGCATGCGGCGCAGTCGCTCCTCGGCCGAGCGTCCGATGCCGCTCATGGCAGATACCGGCAACGCGGCCAAAAAGCGCTGCTCGGTTCCGGGGCGCACGATGGTCAGCCCAAACGGCTTATCCCGCTCGCTTGCGATCTTTGCGACCGTCTTGTTGCAGCCCACGCCAATGGAGCAGGTCACTCCCAGCCCTGCCACGCGGTCGCTTATACGCCGCGCAACCAGCAGCGGGTCTTCGGGCGCAAAGCGACCCGGTGTGATATCGATAAAGGCTTCGTCGATGGATACGCGCTCAACGCGCGGAGTCTCGTCGGCGAGAATCGCCATGACCTGCGCGCTCACCTCGCGGTAGCGATCAAAGTGCCCGTGCGTCCAAATGGCTTGCGGGCACAAGCGCCGCGCCTCGGCTGAGGACATGGCAGAGTGCACGCCAAAGCGACGCGCCTCATACGAACACGTGGACACGACGCCACGCGAATCGGCGTCTCCGCCCACGATGAGCGGCTTTCCGCGCCATTCGGGATGATCGAGCATCTCCACGCTCGCAAAAAACGCATCGAGGTCCATGAGGCCCACCGCCGGACCCGTCCAGGGAGGCGGCGTGACGCCCATGGCATCCTCATAACCGTATGTATGTTCGCGTCTTTCCATGTCATGAGTATACCGCGCAGCTCATGTGGGGTGCGTGTATGTGCTTGCAAATCCCGAATTCTTGTCTAAGATATGGATTTGCCCTCGACTACACCGAAGAAGTTGGTCTCACGGACTTCACCTGCCCGCGTCGATGGCGTATTATGTTCAACTGTTTGTTTGTAGTTGCAGCCTAAAGCTGCTTGGTTGGAGGAGTTTCCTTTGGCAGTCAAGATTCGCCTTGCTCGTCACGGCGCTAAGAAGCGTCCGTACTACCGTGTCGTCGTCGCCGATTCCCGCGCCCCGCGTGACGGTCGTATCATCGAGGAGGTTGGCCGCTACAACCCGATGACCGCCCCCAAGACCATCAACCTCGACCTCGAGAAGATCGCCGACTGGCAGTCCAAGGGCGCTCAGCTCACCGACGCCGTCGCCGCTCTGGTCAAGGCCGCCAACGAGGGCGAGAAGACCGAGACCGTCGTCAAGAAGTCTAAGAAGCAGCTCGCCAAAGAGGCCGAGGCCGCTAAGGCTGCCGCTGAGGCCGCTGAGGGCGCCGAGGAGTAAATCGTGCCTGAGGTTGACGCTGCACAGCTCGAGGGTGAGGCAATGCTCTCAGATCGCATCGCCGATCTCGTCGAATATCTCGTTGTTCAGATCGTCGACGACCCGGATTCCGTGAGCCTTGAGGTCATCGATGGTGACGACGCCTCTACGATTGAGGTTTCTGTCGCCGAGGATGACGTCGCTAAGGTCATCGGCCGTCGTGGCCGTACCATCAAGGCCATTCGCACGCTCGCCCGTGCGCTGGCCGCTCGCCTCGACACTGCTGTCGAGGTAGAGGTTCTGGGCTAGGACCTTGAGGTCCCAGTACAAAAACATCGCCCGTGTGGTCAAGCCGCACGGAAGGAAGGGGGAGGTCCTCGCGCAGCCGCTGCGGGGACTTCCTTCTGTATTAGAGCCGGGTATGCGCGTCGCCCTGACGCCGCCGGCGCTCAAGCGCGACCGCTTTTGCACGGTCGTGTCCGTCACCGATACGGGCGATGGCGATCTGGTCTCGTTTGAGGGCATTGACGACTTGACGGCCGCCGAGGGCATCACGGGATGCTATGTGCTGGCAAATCGTGACGACTTTGAGCTCGATTCACTCGACGCCGCCTATACCGACCTGATGGGTCGCGAGGTGGTCGACGAGCGCTTCGGTTCACTCGGCACGATCGTCGAGATCATGTCGACGCCCGCTAACGATGTTTGGGTTGTCGAGGGCGATCGGTACGGCGAGGTACTGATTCCCGTGATCGAGCAGGTTGTGCTCGATCTTCCCGACACAGGAACAATTTCCGTCCACGTTATGGACGGCCTGATCGATATGGACAAGTAGGGAGGACAACATGCTGATTGAGACCCTTTCGGTCTTTCCCGAGATGTTTGAGCCCGTCATGTCCACATCGATTTTGGGCCGCGCCCGCAAGGCCGGCCTTTTTGATTTTAAGGCGTATAACCTGCGCGGCTGGACGCACGACCGCCATCGTACCGTCGATGACGAGCCGTACGGCGGCGGGCAGGGCATGCTCATGAAGGTCGAGCCTATCGCCGAGGCCATCGAGGCCATTAGCGCGGAGGGCCCCAAGCCGACGGTGGTGTTCTTCACCCCGTGCGGCGAGCCCTTTACGCAGCATGTGGCCGAGCGCCTGCTCAAAAGCGAGCGCCTGCTGTTTGTGTGCAGCCGTTACGAAGGTGTCGACGAGCGTGCCTATGCGTATGCCGACGAGCGCCTGTCGATCGGCGATTACGTGCTCACGGGCGGCGAGCTGCCCGCTATGGTCGTTGCCGATGCCGTCGTACGACTCATTCCCGGTGCCTTGGGCGACGAGATGAGCAACGTGGACGAGTCCTTCTCGACCGCCGAGGACGGTGGCCTGCTCGAGTACGCGCAGTACACCCGCCCCGCCGAGTTCAATGGTGAGGGCGTGCCTTCAGTGCTCGTGAGCGGCGACCACGCCAAGGTCGATGCCTGGCGTCGTAAGAACGCCATCGAGCGTACCTGTCGTTGGCGTCCCGATCTTATCGAGACGGCACACCTTACGCCCGAGGAGCGCGCGTACGCGCAAGAGATTCTGGACGCTTCGTTTTCACAGAGCGAGGAGTGAGAATGGTCCCATCGCAGCATTCTGCCCTGAGGGGCGCCTTTGAGTGGATCGTAATCGTTGCGATTGCACTCATCGCCACCTTCGTGATTCGCGCGTTTGTGGTCGAGCCCTTTGTGGTGCCCACCGGCTCCATGGAGTCCACGATCGAGATCGGCGATCAGATCCTGGCGCAGAAGGTGAGCCTTGAGCTCGGCCAGCCTGTCAAACAGGGCGATATCGTGGTGTTCCACAACCCCGATGCCACGTCTGAGCATGACGTGCTGGTAAAGCGCGTCATCGCCACGGCCGGCCAGACGGTCGACCTGCAGGACGGCAAGGTCCTCGTCGACGGCCAGGCGCTCGATGAGGACTATACGACCGGCATGAGCTGGCCGCTTTCGGTCCAGGCGCCCGCCGCCCAGGTGAGCTATCCCTACACCGTCCCTGACGACTGTGTGTGGGTAATGGGCGACAACCGTGAGAACTCAGCCGACTCTCGCTACTTTGGCCCGGTCGACCGCTCCGATCTGATTGCCGTGGCACTTGTGCGCTACTGGCCGCTCAACCGCATCGGCGCTATCGACTAAAAACCGCTATAGTACCTAACCGTGTAATCGTTTCGACGAGGGGATATTAGAGGCATGAACGCTTCACCGCTTTCCTTCCAAGACATCATCCTGCGCCTCCAGCAGTACTGGGGCGAGCAGGGCTGCGTCATTATGCAGCCCTATGACTCCGAGGTCGGTGCCGGTACCTTCCATACCGCGACCACGCTGCGCTCGCTCGGCCCCGCCGAGTGGCGCACCTGCTATGCGCAGCCCTGCCGCCGTCCTGCCGACGGCCGCTACGGCGAGAACCCCAACCGCATGCAGCACTACTATCAGTTCCAGGTGCTCATCAAGCCCTCGCCGGTCAATGCCCAGGAGCTCTACCTGGGTTCGCTGGCCGCTATCGGCCTGGACCCCAACGACCATGACGTCCGTTTTGTCGAGGACGACTGGGAGAGCCCGACGCTCGGTGCTTGGGGCCTTGGCTGGGAGGTCTGGCTCAACGGCATGGAGGTCACGCAGTTCACGTACTTCCAGCAGGTAGGCGGCATCGAGGTCGACCCCGTGCCTGTCGAGATCACCTACGGTCTGGAGCGTATCGCCATGTACGCCCAGGGCGTTAACTCCGTCTATGACTTGGTGTGGAGCTACCTGCCCGACGGCACGCCCATGACCTACGGCGACGTGTTCTTGGAGAACGAGCGCGAGTTCAGCGCCTACAACTTTGAGGTCGCCAACGTCGAGATGATGCGTCAGAAGTTTGACGACTACGAGGCCGAGTGCCACTCCTGCCTGGAGCGCAAGCTGCCGCTGCCGGCATACGACTGCGTTATGAAGTGCAGCCATGCCTTCAACCTGCTCGATGCCCGCGGTGCACTGTCCGCAGTCGAGCGCGCCAACTACATCCTGCGCGTCCGCGCTGTCGCCAAAGCGTGCTGCGAGGCCTACATGGCCGAGGTCGCCGGAATCAACGAGAATGCCGACCAGGAAGGCGAGGTGGCGTAAGCCATGGCAGACGCTAAGGATTTCCTGTTTGAGATCGGTACGGAGGAAATGCCCTCTGCACCGCTGAACAATGCCGTCAAGCAGCTTGGCACCATGATCGCCAAGGGTCTCGACGAGGCCGGTCTGGCCCACGGCGAGGTCCGCGTGATCTCGAGCCCGCGTCGTCTGGCCGCGCTCGTTGCCGATGTCGCCACCGCGACCGATGAGGTCCACGAGGTCAAGCGCGGCCCCGCGGCCAACATCGCCTTCGATGCCGACGGTAACGCCACCAAGGCCGCCCAGGGTTTCGCCCGCAAGTGCGGCGTGGCTGCCGAGGACCTGGTCCGTCGCGAGGACACCGACGGTCGCGAGTACGTCTTTGCCGAGAAGAACATTCCTTCTGCCCCGGCTACCCCGATCCTGACGGCCCTGTGCGAGAAGACCATCGCCGGCCTGCAGTGGCCCAACTACCGCTCCCAACGCTGGGGTCATGAGCATGCCACGTTCGTGCGTCCGGTCCGCTGGATCTGCTGCCTTCTGGGCGAGGATGTTGTGCCCGTGTCGTTTGCCGACGTGACGAGCGGCAACACCACGCGCGGCCATCGCGTCCTGGGCCCCGGTGACCACGTGGTCGCCACCCCCGCCGTCTACGAGCAGGTGCTCGAGGACGCCGGCGTGCTTTCCGCCGAGCGCCGTCGCGAGGCCATCCTCGCCGGTATCGCCGAGGTCGAGGCCGCCCGTCCCGGCTGCCACGTCGATACGCCCAAGAAGGTCTTCGAGGAGGTCATCAACCTCTGCGAGTGGCCGACGGTGCTCGTCGGCACCTTCGATGAGGAGTTCCTCAAGGTTCCGCACGAGATCATTTGCGAGTCCATGCTCACCAACCAGCGCTACTTCCCGATCTATGATGGTGAGGGCAAGCTGACGCGTGAGTTCGTGATCGTCTCGAACAGCAAGCCCGAGAACGCCGAGCGCGTGATCGACGGCAACGAGCGCGTCGTGCGCGCCCGCCTGGACGACGCCAAGTTCTTCTACGAGGAGGACCTGAAAATCTCCCTCGACGAGTTCCGTGAGCGTCTGGCCAAGGTCGCCTTCCAGGAGAAGCTCGGCAGCGTGCTCGCCAAGTCCGAGCGCATTGAGCAGCTCGCGCTTGCCATTGCCCGCGAGGCCCATCTCGGTGCTCACCTGGCCGCCGATGCCGGCCGCGCCGCGCACCTGTGCAAGGCCGACCTGGTGTCCAACGCTGTTGTCGAGTTCACGAGCCAGCAGGGTGTGATGGGCGGTTACTACGCCAGCGCGATGGGGGAGAACGACGAGGTCGCCCACGCCATTCGCGATCACTATCGTCCCCGCTTTGCCGGCGACGAGCTGCCCGAGGGTACCGCCGGATGCATCGTGGCCTGCGCCGACAAGCTCGATACCATTGCTGGTATCTTTGCTATCGGCGAGCCTCCGACCGGCTCCTCCGACCCCTACGCGTTGCGTCGTGCCGCCATCGGCATCATTAACATCCTGCGCGATCGTCTGCCGATCGACCCCACGTCGCTCATCGACTTCGCCCTTGAGCTCTATACCGAGCAGGGCATTGCGTTTGACGCCGCCGAGGTCGCCCAGCAGGTTCGCGACTTCTTCCACGGCCGTCTGGTGAGCATGGCCCGCGACGAGAAGATCCCGGCCGATACCGTTGCCGCCGTCTCCGCGGTGCACATTATCGCCCCGTCCGTCTTCTTCGCCCGCTGCGCCGCCCTCGACGAGGCCCGCAAGAACGACGCCGAGACCTTCGACAACCTGGCGACCGCCTATGCCCGTGCCGCGCATATCTCCAAGCTCGAGCTGGGCACGGAGTACGACCGCAGCCTGATGGGCGAGGTCGAGCTTGCGCTTGCCGATGCCTCCGAGGCCGCTCAGACCGCCGTCGACGCCGCTCTCGCTGCCGAGGATTACCCGGCCGCGTTTGCCGCTCTGGCCGCCCTGCGCGCGCCCATCGACCGTTTCTTCGACGAGGTTATGGTCATGGACAAGGACGAGCAGCTCCGCGATAATCGCCTTAAGCTGCTCAACCGCTTCGAGGCCGTTTTCTCCGGCATCGCCAACATCGGTGAGCTTGCCCGCAAAAAGTAAGCTAGCCTGCGCGTAAGCGCAAAAGGAGCCCCGCATGGATTGCCCGGTCACCGCTCGTCCCACCGTTATCGTTATCTCCGACTCGCTCGGCGATACCGCTTGCGAGGTGGTGCTTGCGGCGTCCGGGCAATTTGATGAAGGGGCTTTTCGTGTATTGCGCCTGCCCAAGGTGACCTCGGTGGAGCAGGTCAAGTCGTTTGTGGGTCAGCGCGTCGATGCGGACCACCGCGACATTGCCGTGTTCCATACCATCGTCGATCCCGCATTGCGTGCCCGCGTGCTCGACTATCTGGGCATGCTGCATATTCGCTCGGTCGACCTGATCGGCCCGACGCTTGCCGTGCTGTCGTCGCTTATCGGCGTGCCGCCCAAAGGCGTGGCCGGCGTAATCCATAAGACAGACGACCGGTACTTCCATCGCATTGAGGCCATGGAGTATTTCGTCGAGCACGATGACGGACGTGGCTGCGATGATCTTTCGGGTGCCGATATCGTGCTGCTGGGTGTGTCGCGTACATCCAAGACGCCGCTTTCGATGTATTTGGCCTACCAGGGCTACAAGGTCGCCAACGTTCCGCTGGCGCACGGTATGGAGCCGCCCAAGTCGATTTACGAGGTCGACCCGATGCGCCTATTCGGTCTGATTTCGACCGTCGATGTGATCTCCGAGATTCGCGATAGCCGTCTGGGCGATGACTATGCGCGTGCCGTCGCCGGCTCCTACGCCGCGCCCGAGAGCGTGCGCAGCGAGCTCGAGGAAGCCCGTGCGCTCATGAAGCGCCTGGGTTGCTTTGTGGTGCGCACCGACGGCAAGGCGATCGAGGAGAGCGCCTCCGAGATTATTGCTCATCTGGAGGAGATCCAAGAATCAAGGGCCCGCCGCGCCGCTCGCCGCGCGCAGCAGCAGTAACTACTGAGTAGCTAATTTGGGACGTGTCTCTATAGTATTGTCAACTCTCCTGGGACGAGCCCGCCCTCCTCGAGTCGCTCGGGAGGCTCGGCGTTGCAGAGACGGCGAGGCCGGACGGGGATTACCTCTTCGTGATGGAGGGGAACCCCGGCGCTGGAGGGCGACGGGGAGGCGCCTCGGGTGCAGCTACACAAGGGGGCCTGTCCACGAGGTCCACGTGCGGGAAGTCAATTAATTTACCGTTCAAAAAGGGGGCAATGTGGGAAAGGGCCAAGCCGACTATTGAAATGACGATAAAGACGAGGCATCCTGATGTATGTCGGAATATAGATAGGACAAAACGTATCATCTATATCGCTTCTATGAAACCCGATGCAAGTTCTTCTCAATCTCGAAATAGATTGAAGGCATTGAGAGGAACTTTTTACTACAAAAATCGTAGGTCTGCCACCTAGACAGAAGAAGTGATTTTGTATGCGGAATCTTGCATTTTGAAAACCGGTGCCAACTATGAGGTGTGAGTCGGGCTCGGTAAAGCGCGGGGGAAATGAGATAGGCTGCGCGTCATCAGAGAGTGGCGCGCAGCCTATTGACCTGCTTTCGTATAACGGATGCTTTAGAGGATCCAGGGGCCAAGTGGGTTGCCATCTGCGGAGCAGTCTTGAATCGTTAGGATGGGATTTTGAAAGGGCTGTCTCTCCCTCCACGCCTTCAAGTGATAGGTGCAGACGCGGTCGTAGTGGATTTTTTTGTATGCGCGCGATATCTCTTTTACAGCCTCCTCTTTGCTGGAATATTTTCCTGGAGCATGTGCAACAGATGTGCATGCGATACCGTCGATCCAGCCAGATTGGGGTCCGAGGTTAAAGCTTGAGATTATTGTCAAGACACCATTGAGGCCAGCTTGCAACAAATCGTTTTGTATTCGTTCAAATGCTGATTGATTGTTGGTTCCAAGGCCAATCATTCCAATTGCAGAGAGATATCCGCTATCAGTGAGTTTATCTCCTGCACCTCGAATAACCTTGCTTGTGATGATGAGGCCATCTGGACCGCCATCGCCAACGAAGGGGTACGGTACGTCTTCTGGGATTGGCAGCAAAGGAGGATTCACCGTAATGAGCTCATAGCTGCAAGAGCTTTCGATATTGTTTAGTGCGTTGTAGAGACTTCCGGTTAGAATAGTTAAATCTTCGCTAATACCATTGACCAGTGCGTTTAGTTGGCAGATTTCTGAGGCGATTGGATTGATATCTATCGCTGTGACGTGCATTCCAGATTTTGCCAGTATGAGTGCCTGGATGCCTGGTCCAGAGCAGAGGTCTAAGGCATTCTTTCCGGGGGATGGGCTTAGCCGACGAGCGAGCCCAATTGAATCAGAGCCAAAATATAGTAAAGGCGAGGGTGATGGCGCATCGGCAAAAAGCCAGATGCCATGATATCGGATTAGAGATAAACCGGAAAGGGAGGCATTGCCATTGTGCTCGCTTAGCAGCCCGAGTGAGGCTATGGTTTCAACAGTGCCTTTCAGCAGTCTTCTTTTTGCCACTTCTGAATCGAGATCAATCTCTCCACCTAGCATCAGGAAGGAGACGAGCTCTTGATGCTCCCTGTCAAGTTGATCCCAGATGCGATGCGCGCATTCAAAAGGATCTATAGATATGTCAAGTGTGTCTAAAAAATCTGTTACTCCAAGAGTGTCCAATCTACGGAGTGGATTACTCGAGAGCGAATTTAAAGAGGGTAGCACTTCAATCATGTATATCAGACCCATTTCCGATAAAGGTAGTCTCGAATTTAGTCTCGACAATCAAGTCGGCTGCCAGTTTAGGAGCCAGCGTTGCAAGACAGGTCTGTGCCTCTTTCGAGAGGGCGATGTCTTCGCAAATCTCGCATTGAGAGAGGTAGCTTGAGCGCCCAAATGAAGAAAGGCCTCCGCTCGTGCGCAAGTGCTTCAGCAGTCCTCCTGGTCCTATGTATTGTATGTAATTAAGTAGGAGCAGCTGCAGTTCATTAATGTCATCCGTCAGATTGATTTTGCCAAGATCGAAAAGCCAAGTTCCCTCTGCATTTATTCCGCAGCAGGGTGAAAGATGGCAGTTTGGGGAAATAACGAAGTCTTGGCCGCAGTCGGAACAGTGTGACGCTAAGAGACGTGCCTGCGGTCGCGCATTTTGGTTGAGACTGAGATTTCGTGCGCGCCCAATTCGCGTGATGCCTGAATCCGTGATGAAGCGGGCTGGCGCGCGGGGAGTCTGGGTATTATCGTCGAACTGATGCAGGAGTGGAATGTCTTCATTAAGGTACTTGCACAGGTATGCCGGGCTGATTGTACTGTTGTTATCTCTGCAGACCGCAATGCCGAGAGTTTGAAAGCCCATTGTTTTTGCTGAGTTCCAAAGGTTGCGCACATTCTCGAGGGGTATATATTCCGCATGAAAGTCGTCGCAGCTGATATTGATTTCGTCAAGGCCACATGACTTCAATTCGTTGAGGAGCGTTTCTGCGTCTCTTTCGCTTTTCGCCCACCACGCATTCGTTACAATTCGAGTAAAGAGTCCTAAAGAATTCGCATATGCGATGGCCTCGAGAAGGTCTTCGCCAAGAAGGGTGCATTCTCCGCCCGTAAACACAACAACACCACTTCCGACGCATACTTCGGCGAAGCTATCGATGAATTGCCGCATTTGGGGAAGAGTAAGCCTGTCACTGTTGTTCGGAGTGCAGCTCATCAGACAATGATCACACACAGCGCCACATCTATATGTTGTTATAAATGTCAGCATTCGAGGTCTGCGGAACAGCACGTGCTGCGAGCTTTCGGAAATCATGCCGCGAGCAAACGGGCGTCGGTGATTACCAAGGTGCCTTCGTTCTCGGAGTAAGTAACTTCGAATTCGACGGAGCGATAAGACCCGCGGGCGACCCCATTGGAAGCCCCTTCGGGGTTGATGGTATTGGAGCTGGAATTCTTGATTGCTGTTTTAAGCACGGCTGCTTGCCTCGCCGCACTCAAGCCCTCTTGATCAAATTTCCTGAAAACAGAAGTTTGTTTGTACGATTCCGATAGTTCAACAACATCAGGTTTGTTCATAAAAATAGCTGATCCATAGCCCATTGTGTTGACGTCGTACTTAAGGTTGGCGTTGTTTTGAGCATTCGCGTTTGCGTTTGCCATTGCGTTTGCGTTCAGAATGATGTTTGCGTTCGTTACTGCGTTTGCATTAAGTACAACGTTTACGAGAGGTATCGTTTGCGGATCAGCTTCGGTGTCCTCGTCATAATATGCAAGTTGGATACGACGATATACTGCGCGTGCAACGGGGACACGCGCCTCCTTTTCGGTTGACTCCACCAGTTCGTACAGAGAGACTTTTCGATTTCCCGCTTTGATTTGGAGGTCTGTAATTCCATATTTCTGGAATACGGCACGAGGCTGAGCTTCGAAATCGCGTCTTGCATCGGTAGATTGCTCCGCGTCCGCGACCAGTTTTTCAAGGATGCTAAGCTGGGACTGTATTGAGAGTTCGTTTAGGTGGTTCACATTGTCCATAGCGGTGACCTCCAATGTTGAATAGCTGTCTTGAAAGACTACGTCATGCTAGTGTCGGTATCGATTTGATACTACGAACAAATTAGAACTAAATGGATATAGTTTCCATGCTAATCAAAACAAATTTGCATTCAACTTTTTATTTATACTTGATTTAAGGCGGAGTGGAATGTGAGCGCGCAAGGAGATGCGGAATCGATGAGAGCCTCAAAAAAAATTACTGCAGTGTTATCATCTTTCATCCTCTCTATTCTTCCATTTCTGATTCTATGGGCGGCTTGGTCAGTCCTCCCTGATACAATTCCCGCTCATTGGAGTGGGGGCGTGGTTGATCGATGGGGTAATAAGCTTGAATTGCTGGTTGTTCCGCTGTTTTCTCTGATTGGTTCTATTGCAATTTCTGTGTACCTTATTGTTTCCACGCGGCGAAGAGAGTTCGCGGATTTCTCTGTTCGAATGCGACGGGACTTTGTTGCGTGCTATATTTCTAGTCTTCTTTTATCGACAACCTGCTCAGTGATAATTGCCGTTTGGGTTCAGTTGATTCTTACGCAAAACACTGTGGTTGATGGGGGGCTTGGACTATCGATCCTGTATTCCCTTCCCGGGCTATATGTGATCTTGTGCGCTTTGCCGCCTTTTTATGCGAGCGGCGAGAGCAAAAAGGCAGAGCGCCTGATAACAGTTCTTATTGGCGGCGCGGAGATTGTTCTTTGTGGAATAGTGCTTGAAGGTTCGGCTGCCTCGTATGCGATGATTGGACTGATGATTCTGTTCTGTGCGTTTGAGATTGTGTCACAGGTAAGGGATAGCCGGTCCTTATGAGTTGAATTACGCGCGTGCGGATATAAAGGGTGGCATGTTAAGCTGGACGTTTTCTCGTTCTGGGACATTTGCAGTAGGATGAGTGGGACTAGGCGCGCTGCGGTGTGATGGTGAAGGTTGAGACTTGTATCGCTGCAAATCCGCTGATGCACATTTTGCTATTGGGCTTGAAGGTGGGACCGGCAGGCCTTTGTTTGGGTTGTTCTGGTCGTCCAACGCGTGTTGCACGGCTTTATATTGTTACGCTCGTTCGGCGCTCCGTTGGAGCATTTCCGGGTTTGTCGGCATCATGACTTGGCCAAGTGACACGCTTGCCGGGACGGTTGTAACGCCGCGCCGGTTCCGTGTGCTCCTTTGTTGTTGGCCTGTCCAGCCGGGGGCGGATTCGGCCTCATGTTGTGGCGCACGGCCTTCAGGGGCTTCCCCTGGCGAGTTATGTTCGTCCGTATGGGTAAGGGTCGGGTTGAGCTGACAATCCCGTGTCGGAAGGGGCTTGCACCGTGCGCGCGATGACAGAGATTGAGTGGCTGGACGGCCGTGTGACGAAGGTGCCGGAGCTCGCCCTGGGCGATGCGTTCGGCGAGAGCGTCCAGGCGGAGCTCGATTTCGGGTTCGACGATGTGTTGGAGGGCCTTTGGGTCGAGGTGCGCCATCATGAGCCGGATGAGGACTCGGACGGCGACCCGCGCGGGAGGGGCTGCGCACTGTACGCGGACTGCCGGTACAGCCTGGTCGAACCGTCGGACCTCGACCGTGTCTTCTGCATCCTTTACGAGGGGCAGCCGAGGGTCTGCCGCGTCGCGGGGGAGCTCGTGAACCTTTTGCGGGCCTGCGCGTTGTCCTGCCTCATGCTCGGATCTCCCTACCCGCCAGGCGCCCTCGAGGCCCTGGCCGCGTGCGCTCGATACCTCTGCGGTCCGGCTTTCACATCCGACCTCGCCGCCCGTGCCCGCGCCGCGGGGGAATTTGGGATGGGGGCGGGTTCCGAAACGCCTGCGGAGGGGAGAACCCCGTTGGGCGGGGACTATTCGTGATGCTTGATATCGCATTGCAGTATGGAAGCACGGATCATCTTCGCGATGGTCCGACCGGTTGATGGGCTAGGACGCGCATTCAGCAGGGAAGGGGATGGCTTTTAATGCCGCTTTTGGCTTATGCGTGCCGCGCTCCGCGTATGGCCATCCTGCGGTGCTAAAGCATTCTTGAAGTCTGTTAAGTGAATTCGTTTTAATCGCGCACGTGGCCGTTTGCCCATATCGCATAACAGGATTCAGTGCTGATTGCCCGTGTGATGACAGCGTGAGTTTCGGGGGGGGTGGCGTGAGCGGAGTCGCCGCGTTGTATAAGTCTGGCCGGCCCGACTGATGTGTCGATCTGTCGGGCCGGCCGAGAATGGTGAAGAGATCTCGCTGTTGAATGAACGAATGTTACAAGCAGCTCTTCAAGGCGCTTTGGGCGTTGGCTGGGGCTGCGCAGTCAATCGCATGCAGTGATAGGCGAGGCGATTGCTCGATGAGCCGGCGACTAGTTCTGTGCTGCACTCGTCCCGGTGCCGTCGTTGTCTGCCGAGTACCAGAATGCGTAGGCCGCAACGACGGCATCATAGACGGCTGCGACTACGTTATCCACGACGGCTGCAAAGTTGACCACAACGGGAACGGGGCCGGTTTTGGAATCCATCTTCTCTACTTCTGGGGTCTCATACATGGGAACATCTCCTTAGAATTGTGACAGGACGCTCAGGTCGCCTAGATCATCGTCGATCAGGTCGATATAGAGGTCGCCGTCCATATTGATGTCTGCAATCAACGATGAGATCTCTTCCATCTCGTCAATCGAGTGCATACGATTGGCCAACGCGGTAACAACGGGCTTATCCCAAACGGTTGCCATTCCGGCATCGTAGTATTCCTGAAGGCTGTGTTTGCGAACGTTTCCGATGATGAGAGGTATATAGGGGGATGCGACGATATCGCCATTGGCGTGGATGGCCACTTGGTCAAATTGCATTTGCAGTTGAGGGAATCTGACCAAGTGGTCGATGGGGTCGCCCCACTCAAGCATGAAGTAGCCTCGATAGTCCGGATCGTATCGAAGGTCATTGATCGTGTTGACTAGCCGACGGTATTGATTATTCGAAGGGCGAATCGTGCGGTTTCTTCGGGCTCTACCGAGGAGCATGAGCGGCTGAACTCTAAGGTCAATTCGGTCAGTTCTACCCGACGATTTCAGCTTGTCTCGAAGCATCGTGCAAACTGGTTTGAAATCGTCGACATTGAACGATGTCGGACAAAAGGCAATTGAAAGGTGCAGTGAGGTTTCGTTCAGCGTGATATCGATGGCGTCGAGCACCCGGTCGTATAATCCCGAGAGTCCTCGCATATGTTCGTGAGAATCGCGTAGGCCATCGAGGCTAAACTGTATGCCGTTTAAACCGGCGCGTTCGAGCTCATGCAAAGTATTTGAGTTTGCGAGCAGACCGTTTGACACGAGGTTGCATTTGACGCCAGATGCGCTGAGCCGCCGCAAGGATTCGATGACAAGATCCTTTCGCAGGAGGGTCTCGCCTCCGCAGAAGCAGAAGCTAAAGGGGTGCATTTGACAAATCGAGTCGACGAGTTCGAGGACTTCATTGTCGGATAATTCGTTCGCGACGACATCGTTTTCTCCACTGTTGTTGAAGCAGTGTAGACAACGAAGGTTGCATTTGTTTGTAATGTCGAGCGCAACGCTGTGGGGCGCTCCGATTATTGCCGGCATGCTCATTATTGCTTCTTATCGAGCGGGCGAACAAACAGCTTGACGTCGCCCGAGTCGAGCTCATTGGGCAGGGTGCCGACTAAGGAAAAGCCAAGGCGCTGGTCGGAATGGTCAAGTTGTTCGGCGATTGGGGTGGAATCAGGCGCGTCAATTCTGAGCGCGCGGTAGGCTTTGGGAGCGGAAGATCCGTAGTATTCCGCAAGGCGGTCGAGCACACCGGCAAGCAGCGTGGAGCTGCATGAGATAAATTTGATGATGACGCTGCGGCCGGCGGGATTAGTGGCCGGCTCGCATATTATCAATCCATTAATTTCTCCGGACTGGCTCGTGAGTAGAAAATAATCATGGGTAAAAGAAAAGAGCCTTTGACGAAGAACCAGAAAGTTCTCCAATTCGGGCTCAACGTCGAACTCAGAGAAATAGATCCTATTACCATTTTTGGACTGTTTTGCAGAGAGGGATTTTGCAGCCGCCTCTTCGATTTCAGCAAACCTGCTCGCGTCCGCGAGAATAAGCAGCTCGTCGGGATCCACCGATGTTAGGTAATCGGAGCCGAAAGGGTCGTTCATATATCTCCCTTCTTTCTTCCAAACGATAAGACAGTTTACGGTCAGGCTATGCAGGGTTTGGGCCAGGTCATGCGCTAGCGTCTCGCGCGGTTGATCTGGGTATTTTTCTTGGAACAGACGGAGAATTTTGGGCAAATCGCAGGTGCCGTCGCATAAGTCAAGAATCTCTTTAGCGACCCTGTTGAGGATCGTATAGATTTGTTTCCCATCTGAGCTTAGGACGCTCAGGCGGTTATTTGGTTCACTGCGAAGGTAGCTTGGGTCGAGGGGGATAGGGATGACTCCAGGCAATGATGAGATTTGCGCGCTCCAAACATTCACGGATTCCATTGATCTCCTTTGGTTGTGGCCTATCTTCCTCGAATAGCAACTCATTCGATAAAATATCACAAATCGAAACGATATATAAAAGAATATATTTATATCGATATACAATATTAGGTTAAAAAAGTTTTGATGTTTGTCGATAGGGCTGGTATTGAAGGAGTGGACTGGAGTGATGGCGATGTCGGACGTTGTGGTTTCAATGGTGGGGTCATGCCTGCTGCTGGTGTTCGGAATAATGATATATCGAGGCAAGCTCACGGGATTGCTTGCCGGAATGTCATTGCTATCGGGAGAGCGTTTAGAGGAGGCAAAGCGGACGGCCGAGTCTCTAGGCGCAAACCGAGTGGTGGGGGCGTCTATAGTTTTCTCCGCAATATGCCTTTTTCTCTCGTCCCTTTTTCCGGACAAAAGGGCTATTCTCGGTCTGATGGTGGCTGCTGTTATAATCGCCGCGCTTGCCTATGCAAATAGGGGGCTTATTCGTATGTATATAAAGGTGAAATGGAATCCTGGGCACCGCAACCCGAGATAATGTCTTGAGCAAGGATTAACAACAAGGGATATATGGGAGCGATTAAGCGGCAAACAAATTCAGTTTTGGATAAAAGGCCGCTTGATGGGAGCTGGCATGTTTAAGAAGACGGTTCACGAGTTGTTTCGGTGTAAAGGGTCACGGCTTTTCGTGATTCTCATGCTGGTGAATTTTGCTCTCTCGTGCGTCATGCCCGCCTTAAACGGTGGGTTTGTAGACTTTCTCGTGACGAATAGGGATCCATCTCGCGTCGTGTGGTTTGCGGCCTTTGTTGCGGGCATAGGGATATCGGCCTCCTTCATGTCGTATGCGATGGGTGTGAACGTATCGCGCGTCATCTTGGAGATGACGACGAGACTGATGGGGACCACGTGTGAGTCGTTTGAACGGGGGCCCCTGGAAAAGGGGGAGCAGGCGGATCCATCCTATACAACGCAGAGGGTGTATGCGGATTCGAATGCGGTGTCATCGTTTGTCGTGAACAACTTCCTGACGATCGGGCTTAACGTCGTTCTGGTTGTGTTGATATGCATCATCCTGTTTTCGATTAATCCGGTGTTCCTGGTGTTAAGTGCATGTTCGCTTGTTGCGTACTTCATTTTATTCAGGGCGTTGAAAAAGCCGTTGTACAACAGCTCGCTTGCGAACAAGGAGGGTTTGAGTAAGCTTTTCGCGTCCGTGAGCGGCGAGCTGTCGCAGTTGTTTGACATTAAGTGCGATGGCGCATATAACCAGAGCGCTCGGACGCTCAAAGGGGTATTCGAGGGGTACTACCCGATTTACATGAAAGCAAGTAGGGTCTCGAATCTGGCCACATCAAGCGACGGCCTGATCTCGTCTGTGTTTCGGGGGGCACTGCTCGTGATCTCCGGGATGGAAATATTGAGCGGAAGAATGAGCTTAGGCGAGTTCACAATGGTGAACTCGTATTACTCGATGGCGTTCGGATGCTTCAAGTATTTTTTGAATTATTTCAAATCGTATCAGGACGCAAGGGCCTCGTTCGACCGATTGGGGGCTCTGACGGAGGACGCCGAGGACCGCGGCACCCTCACGGTTGGGCACGTGGAGAGCATATCGTTGTCCAACATCGCGTACCGATACGCGGGAAAGCCCTACTTATACCGCGACCTCTCCGTGGAGGTGGAGGAAGGAAAAACCTATGCCATTACCGGGCCGAACGGATGCGGAAAAAGCACGTTTCTGAAGGTGCTCCTTGGACTATATTCTGCTGGGGGACATCGGGCTTTGGGGTCGGTGCCATATGAAGAGCTCGATATGGAGACGATCCGACGGGACCTGTTTGCGGTGTGCCCGCAAAAGCTCTTTATTCCGAACGAAACGGTGGAGAATTACCTTGAGAGGACGTCGATTCGGGGATCGAGCGAAAACCTCCGAGAGTTTGTGCCGAGTTTCTATCGAACCGTCGAATCGTTAAAAGGCAAGAATTGTAGAGACCTTTCTGGTGGAGAGTATCGAAAGCTAAGGATATTCGCAGCACTTCGCAGGCAGCCGGAAGTGCTTGTGTTTGATGAACCAACGAACGATTTAGATGAAGAAAGCCGTCGGGAGTTCACGGAGTATATTCATCGAAATCCCTTCGATCAGCTAATTCTTGTTGTAAGCCATGATCAGGATTTGATTTCAGCATGCGATAGGAAGCTGGATTTGGATTTCGATCCGAAAAATGGGCAATGCTGATGGGAAACGCTTAGAATTCGGGCTTGCGCGTCATGGAGTAATCTTTCCTCTTATCGAAAATCGTTACAATATAAGAAAAACAGTAAGCAAGAAGAAATGGCTCGGGGAAGAGCTCGCTGCTGTCAGTGATATTGGGTCTATATCCAGATAACACGGAAGGGGCCGTCCTCTACAACGGGGTATCACAGCGTCGCATCGACCGATACGCATTGCGGCGGTGCCGAGTTGGCATTACGGAGCAAGAGCCCCCTATTGTTGGGGGGGGGGACGATCCTCGATAATCTTACGCTGCTTTCTGATGATTTCGAGGCCGACAAACTGAATCGGATGCTTGCCATATTGGGGTTAGACAAAATGATTGCCGCTGCGGAGAACGGGGCGGCAGCGATGCTTGGCAGCAAGAAAGGAGGGGTGTCCGGCGGGGAGAAGCAGAACATCGCAATTGTGCGGCAGATGTTGAAATCGCCGGACGTCATGTTGTTTCTTGAGTCAACTTCAGCGCTTGATGCGAAGAGCCGGAGCGCACTAATTAAATTGCTTCATGAGGTTAAGAGAGACCATATTGTAATTGTTGTCACTCATGACGAAGAGATGCTTGCGGCTTGCGACGTGGTCATTCCGATGCCCGGATGCTTATCGGGACGTGGCGTTGAAGGCCCAGAAGATCGAAATGGCGTGGGTGTTGGGTAAGTCCCTACGCGTACGACGTTGGGTTTCTGATCTTCATCGTCCTGCAAAGAAGGCTTTGTAACACGTTTCCCCTGGGAGGCCCCTTTTGTCCGTAGTGGCAAAGAGGGGCTTTTTCGTTTCCCTCTTGCGGCGGAGGGGGACACCATGCGCCTATACAGGACGACCTGCGCGCTTTCGTCGGATGACGGGCTATGTGTCGAGATGGGGGTCTCGGGTTGAGGCCGTACCGATGGTCGCGGTCGGCCAGCGACCATCGGTACGGCTCAATCGTATTACCAGAACTAGTAAGGAGCCGCCCTTTCGGACG
Source organism: uncultured Collinsella sp. (assembly GCA_900543275.1). Lineage (GTDB taxonomy): Bacteria > Actinomycetota > Coriobacteriia > Coriobacteriales > Coriobacteriaceae > Collinsella. The sequence continues at coordinate 37,610 of UQQL01000007.1, forward strand.
ACTCAAACTGTAATGGGGCTTTTTTAGCTACCCCGGCCGTTACTCCGCCAAAGCATTCGCGCTATCTGCCGGGGTAGCTAAAATAGCCCCGTCCCAATATTAGCTACTCTGACCAAAATCCCTGGGACAAATACTTCTGATAGATTTTGTCTTTCTTGGCTATTGCGTAGTTTAAGAGATACCATTCCAATAATTACAGCTATTTGCTAAACCGTTTTAGCTGATTCTACCACATTTGACCTGCAATTACATTGTGCTGGTATCTTCATAAGGTAACCACCTTTACCTACCGTTTACCGCCAGTTTTAGCACGTTTACCAAACCGCGCAGCCTCTGCTCATGCCCGCCCAAAACCCGCCGTATAGTTCCCTCACGGCCTGCATCCGGCGGGTCGATTCGTTACCACGGTCGTGTGTGCGAACACATAGAAGGGGAAGTATCGTGCGCGATTGCAAGAGGGTTTACCGTTTTGGCACCGATGTCCAGGGCACTTGTGTCACAGAGGGCGACAAGTCCATGAACTTTGTGCTTGGCGGCAAGGGCGCTAACCTTGCCGAGATGAGCCGTATCGGCCTGCCGGTCCCCGGTGGCTTTACCATTACCTGCCAGACCTGCGTTGAGTACTCCGGTGCCGGCAATGTTTGGCCTGCCGGCGCGCTCGACGAGATCGTTGCCGCCGAGGCCGACCTCGAAGCCCGCTGCGGCAAGAAGCTCGGAGATGCCCATGACCCGCTGCTCGTGTCGGTGCGCTCGGGCGCTCCGTTCTCCATGCCCGGCATGATGGACACGGTTCTCAACCTGGGCCTCAACGACGATTCCGTCCAAGGTCTTATCGCCCAGACGCAGAACCCGCGTTTTGCTTGGGACAGCTACCGTCGCTTTATCCAGATGTTCTCCAACGTCGTTATGGGCGTCGACGCCGATCTGTTCGAGAACGCCCTGACCCAGGCCCGCCTGGTCGCCGGCGTCCGCGTCGATTCCGAGCTTTCGGCCGAGGACCTGCAGGAGCTCGTCGAGACCTTCAAGGGCATCTTCTCCGACAACGTCGAGGCCGCCCTGTATCCCGAGCTCGAGGTCGCTGACGGCAAGCCCGTCTTCCCGCACGATCCGGAGCTCCAGCTTCGCCTTGCCATCCAGGCCGTCTTTGGCAGCTGGATGAACGAGCGCGCCTGCATCTACCGCAAGCAGCACGGTATTTCCGACGAGCTCGGCACCGCCGTCAACGTTCAGGCCATGGCCTTTGGCAACAAGGGCGAGACCTCTGCGACCGGCGTCGCCTTTACGCGTAACCCGGCCGACGGCACCAAGGAGTTCTACGGCGACTTTCTGGTCAACGCCCAGGGCGAGGACGTCGTCGCCGGCATCCGCAATACCGAGCCCATCGCCGACCTCAAGACCACCCCGGGCCTCGAGTCCGCTGGCGAGGAGCTCGAGCGCGTGTTCCTGACGCTCGAGAATCACTATCGCGATATGTGCGATATCGAATTCACCATCGAGCAGGGCAAGCTCTGGATGCTCCAGACCCGCGTGGGCAAGCGCACCGCCACCGCCGCCCTACGCATTGCCATCGAGATGGTCGAGGAGGGTCTGATCACCCGCGAGGAGGCCGTGAGCCGCATCGATCCCGCTCAGCTCGACCAACTCCTGCACCCACAGTTCGACTCCTCCAAGAAGTACGAGGCGCTCGCGACCGGTCTTAACGCCAGCCCCGGCGCCGCCGTGGGCGAGGTCGTGTTCTCGAGCGACGACGCCGTCGCGCGTTCTGCCGAGGGTCACAAGGTCATCCTGGTCCGCTGGGAGACCAACCCCGACGACCTGAAGGGCATGGTTGCCGCCGAGGGCATCCTAACGAGCCATGGCGGCAAGACGAGCCACGCCGCCGTTATCGCCCGCGGCATGGGCACGCCCTGCGTCTGCGGTGTCGAGCGCTTCCATATCGACGCGGCCGAGAAGGTCGTGCGCATCGAGGGCAGCGATCGCGTGCTGCGCGAGGGCGACATCATCTCCATCGACGGTACCCAGGGCATCGTTGTCGACGGCGCCGTTGACTTGGTCTCCGCCGAGCTTACCGGCGACCTGGACACTATCCTGTCCTGGGCCGACGAGATCCGCCTGGACGAGACCTGTGGTCACGCCAACCACGTGCGCGTCAACGCCGACAACCCCGAGGATGCCGAGCTCGCGCTTGAGTTTGGCGCCGAGGCCATCGGCCTGTGCCGCACTGAGCACATGTTCCTGGGCGATCGCAAGAACATCATCCAAAGCTTCATCCTGTCCGATGACGAGGCCGTGAAGCAGCAGGCCCTGGCCGATTTGCTCAAGGTCCAGACCGAGGATTTCCTGGCCATGTTCAAGACCATGACCGGTCGCGAGGTGGTCGTTCGCCTGCTCGATCCGCCGCTTCATGAGTTCCTGGATAATCCTCGCGAGCTCGAGGTCGCCATCACCAAGAAGGAAGCCGCCGGCGCCAGCGAGGAGGAGCTTGCCGCCCTGCGTGCTCGCCTGCGTCGCATCGACGGCATGGTCGAGTCCAATCCCATGCTGGGCCTGCGCGGCGTGCGCCTGTCCGTCGTCTTCGGCGACCTGCCGCTTATGCAGGTCCGTGCCGTGGCAACGGCTGCCGCCCGCCTCATCAAGGAGGGCGTCGACCCGCGTCCCGAGATCATGGTCCCGCTCGTCTCCATCACGGCCGAGCATGTCCAGACCCGCAAGGTCATCGAGCGCGTCATCGCCGAGGTTTCCGCCGAGGAGGGCGTGGAGCTCAACATTCCTGCGGGTACGATGCTCGAGCTGCCGCGCGCCTGCATGGTCGCCGACGAGATCGCCCAGCACGCCGATTTCTTCTGCTTTGGCACCAACGACCTCACGCAGACGACCTTCGGCTTCTCCCGCGACGATGCCGAGGCCAAGTTCATTCCGCTGTACATGCACAAGAAGATCTTGAAGGATAACCCCTTCGAGACTATCGACTCGGCGGTGCTGGAGCTCGTGCGCATGGCCGTCGAGAAGGGTCGTGCCACCAATCCCGACATGCACTTTGGCGTGTGCGGTGAGCACGGCGGCGACCCCAAGTCCATCAAGGACCTGTTTAACGTGGCCGATGTGGACTACGTGTCCTGCTCGCCTTACCGCGTGCCCCTGGCGCGTCTGGCTGCCGCTCAGGCCAAGCTCGAGGCCAAGCGTTCCGCTTAACGGAGTCGCGTTCCATTTGCGCCTTTTAGGTTCCCCTTCGCGCCGTCGCGCCCCTTGTGGACGCGGCGGCGTTTACGTTGGTTCAATACATTGGCAACTGACGGGAGGACTGCGATGAAAAACCTCACCAGGTATTTGCAACGAGCGCGTCGGGGAGTACGGATGGCCCTGTGCTGGGTGGTCGTTGCGGTCACGGCGCTTTGCGGGATGCCGACAGCCGGTTTTGCCCTTCAGGATGATTCGCGCGACGAGCTCTATGGTGACGTGGTCAACCCGCTCACCATTACGGTCAACGATCGCGACTGCACGTTTGTAGATATCGATGACGGCAAGCTCGAGGGCCGTACCTCGATGTACGACAACGTCTCGTTCTATACGGCCGCCGTCAAAAAGGTGCTGCCCAACTGGGATTCGCTTGCCTATAACGTCCTTGGCTATGGCGGAGGCGACGACTCCGGTGACTTTTTGTACTGGGACCACGCCGGCAAGGGCTTTGAGAAGGACTTCGGTAAGGGTCACTACATCTATCTGTATGATGCGCTTTCGGGCGGCAACGGTGAGCATTCCGACGGCGCCGACAAATCGAAGCAGAGTGGTCTGACATCTGCTAAAAGCCTCAATGCGGTCTATGAGCGCTTGACCGACGATATCGCCGGCTGTATCGGTCACAAGCTGAAGGGCTCCGATCTCCGTAAAAACGTGCCGCTCGACGGACTGTCGAAAGACACGACTGAGCAGGACGTCATCTATGCCACCATTGCTTGTGTCGACAAGCTCGGCGGCACCTACCAGTACGATTTCAATGGCTTTGGCATCGCGTTCTATAACTTTAGAGTTCAGCAGCTCAACAGCGTGAACAAGCTTAACTGTGCGCCCGAGGACGCGCCGGGCTATTCCTTTGTCGATTCTAAGACTGAGCAGGAGCTCGTTACCTCGGCACTTAACGTCGGCTATGAGGACGCCTCGCAGAGCATCACGCTCGCCCGCGGTACCGAAGAGACGGTCGGCACGAGCACTTCTGAATCCGCATCGTATTCCAAAGGCGGCTCGTGGGGCGCATCGGTGAGCCTCAAGGAGTCGCTGGGCGTGCCCGCAACAGCGAGCGAGGAGATCGAGACTTCGTTTTCGGCCGAAACCACGATGTCCCAGTTGTGGGAGGCGAGCAAGACCGAGGAACAGTCGATCACCACGACGGACAATCAGTCGGTTACCGTCAACATGACGATCCCGGCGCACACGCAGGTCAATAGCAAGCAGACGAGTTCTACCACGACGCTGTCCGAGGACTATGACCAGCCGGTGGGCGTGACGTTCGACGTGATCATCTTTAACATGAACGGCGAGTGCTACGACGACAACGCCGCCGTGCAGGAGTTCCATACCGCCGGTTATGACCAGCGCTCGTTCTATACCACCTTTGGCGATCAGTCGACCGACGCCGTGCAGAACCTGTTCCTGCGCTCAATCGCTCATCGTGGCGACGACGGCTACGATACCACCGCCGGAAACGTTACGAGCTGGTCGCATCGCACCAACAACCACATGGTGCGAGCCATCGATTGGAATTCGGTCCTGGCCGATCGCGAGGTGCCTTCGCGCAACGGTGGCGCTCCGCGCACGTGCAACGTGCTCAATGACATGGCCGCCACCTACCCCATGTCCATTACGGGTTCCAATCTGTCGTTTGAGTCGGTGACGGTCGATACGCAGCTGGGCACGCCGCAGCCTATTAAGCCCATCTCCAAGATTCTCGTGTCGCTGCAGACCGATAAGACCCGAAGGCTTACGGTGGGAGAGGAAGACCCCGTCTCTTCCTATCGCGTGCGCGCAAGGGACGAGGACGATGTTGACTACTACGGCTTTGTGAAGTCGTCGGGCGACTGGCGCGTGGTCGATAAAAAGGGCAAGGAGTGCAAGTCCGACGTCATCGAGATCCAGACCGACCCTGTCACCCACGAGCAAGTCGTGGTGGGTAAAAAGGCCGGCACCGCCTACGTAAAGTACTTTATCCCCGAGGACACCTATGTGGACGTGAACGGGCATGTCTCGACCAATGACGAGATCGACGCCGCGGCCTACAAATATAAGGTAAGTGACGTGGCGCCCGAGCCGTTTAACGGCAGCATCAAACTCGAGGGCTCGGCACAGACCGTCGTCGGCGTCGAGGAAAATCTCAACGGCATCGAAGGCCTGACAGCTACGGTCTATGACACGACGGGCAAGGAAGTCGATAGAGTCTGCAGCTGGGAGGCCCAAGAGCTCGAGAGCAAGGGCATTTCGGTTGCGACAGACGGCACGATGACCATCTCGCAACCGGGCACCTTCCATGTTCGCGCCTTTATTGACGGCGTGTATTCCGATTGGGCCGAGGTCATCGCCGCACCCGCACCGGTCGACCCGATGACGACCGTGGTCGAGACACCGGTGAGCGTTACGTCCGCCTCCACGGGGGATCCTTCGGCAACGACGGATAGCGCGGCTCCTGCCCAGGGAGAGCAGGCCGGTTCCGATGCGAACGCAGCCGAGTCGGCTCCGGTGAGCGACGATGCCACTGCATTGACTGACGACACCGCGCCCACTGCCGCGAAGGATGCCTCGCCGATTCCTACGGGCCTCGTTACCGTTTTGACCGATATCTGCCGCTACGGCATCGATCACGGCCTCATCAGCACATCGAACAAGGAAGAGATGACAAAGCAGGACTTCGACATCTTAGGCATCCTGTACCTGATGGCAGACAGCCAGGACCTGGTGCCCCAAGACGCCGAGGACGCGATGAACGAATGGGCCCATGACAACTATAATGACGAAGAGCTTGCCACCTGGAAGCAGCATGCGCTTTCGGTGCTGCTCGAATACGGCTATATCGCGCCCGGAACGACCGTGACGACGCCGACGACAGATGCTGCGGACGGCGCATAAGTGCAGAAAGAGTGCGTGTTTTTGTCTTTTTGCGCACTGGCAAAATAGTTCTTGCAGCCAAGGTCGTGGCGTGTATACTCGAATACGTTTGTTCAACTACGTGCCGGCCAAGGTGGTACGGCACCTCTAGAAGAGTAAGGAATTGCACATGGATTACATCCGCGCAATCGAGCGTCAGCAGATCCGCGAGGACATCCCGCAGGTCCGCGTTGCCGACAACGTCAAGGTTCACTACCGCATTAAGGAAGGCGACCGCGAGCGCATCCAGGTTTTCCAGGGTGACGTCATCCGCATGGCCGGCGCCGGTGCCCGTGAGACCTTCACCGTCCGCAAGATTTCCTTCGGTGTCGGTGTTGAGCGTACCTTCCCGCTTCACAGCCCCAAGATCGCCAAGCTCGAGGTCGTCCGTCATGGTCGCGTCCGTCGCGCCAAGCTGTACTACCTCCGCGACAAGGTGGGCAAGGCTGCTCGCATCCCCGAGAAGCGCTAAGAAGATCGCAGCGTCTGTCCACTCGTTTGGACAAAAGGGTCACCTTCGGGTGGCCCTTCTTTTTATCTGATTTGCATGCAAGGAGGCCCCGATATGGCCAACATGACGAGCTCGGTTTCGGCATCGCAGGTTGCCGGCGAGCTGGCGAGCGCCACGTTTGAGGAGATCCCCGCCCTCGTGGAGCATTATCGTGAGGATCCGCGTCAGCAAGTGATCAAGGCTTGCGAGCGCGCTCTTAAGCGCCATGCCAAGGAACTTGCCGAGCGCGAGCGCGTCAACGGCATGTACGAGCTGATGCATGAGCTCGGTGGGGATGGCGTGGTCGTGGGTGTCGACGAGGTGGGTCGCGGCTCGGTGGCCGGTCCTTTGACGGTGTGCGCCGTGTGCCTTCCCATGGAGCCGCGCGTCTGGGGCATCAACGATTCTAAAAAGCTCACGCCGGCGCGCCGCGAGCTGCTCTCGGTGAAGATTGCCGAGGTCGCGACGGCGATTGGTTTTTGCCATATCGCGCCCGCGGACATCGATGATATGGGCATGGCCCGCGCCATCCGCGCCGCCGTCGCGGGCGCCGTGGCCGATACGGGGCTCGAGCCCGATTGCGTGCTTATGGACGGTAACCCCTTGGGCGCCGTTCCCAACGAGCGCGACGTGGTGAAGGGCGATGCTAAAATCGCCTGTATCGCCGCGGCGTCCATCATGGCCAAGGTCACGCGTGACGAGATGATGGTCGAGTACGACGCCGAGTATCCCGAGTATCATTTGGCCGAGTCGAAGGGCTACGCAAGCCCCGAGCACATCGAGGCGATTCGCAAACATGGACTTTGTCCGCTGCATCGTGTGAGCTTTTGCGGAAACTTTCTGCAGACTGAGCGCCTTTTCTAGGTCAATTGTGGAGACAGGGACCCCTGGCGTTTTATAAACCTGCTGGTAGCGGGCCGTGTGCAACGTGATTGTTGCGTACGGCCCGTTTTTTGTCGGCATTTGGTCAGCTTTTGGTTTGCTTCCGGTACTTACCCGCATGAAAGGTGCCCTCATCATCGGGGCAATGCAGTGTGCGGGAAAGGAGACCCCATGTGTGCCGCAAGCAAAAAGAGCAAGATGCAGCAACTCAAGGAGCGCTGGGAAGACGGCGAGCTCGACTGCGGGGCGATGACGCCCGAGTTTATCAAGGGGCTCAGCCCCCGCGAGCTCGGCATGCTGGGCGAGCTGATCACCATCGATTACTTTAACGAGCGTGGATACACCTTGTTGGAGCAGGGCTATCGTTGCATTGAGGGTGAAGCCGATCTGGTGCTGCTCGATGAGCTCGACGATGTCGTTGTGATGGCCGAGGTCAAGACGAGACGCGTCGCCCTGGATTGCACCACGCGGGTCTTTCCCGAGGAGGCCGTGGACGCCCAAAAGCAGCGTCGGTATCGCCGTATCGCAAGTTGCTATCTCATGGAGCACTATCCCCTCAGGTCGATACGCTTCGATGCCGTGGGCGTCACCATCCGTGGCGGGCATATCGCCGAGATCGAGCACCAGTACAATGCGTTCGATTGGCAGGTGTCGTGATGGCGTTCGAGACGTTTGCCGTACACGCGGCCTGTATCCGCGGCGTCGAGGCAATTCCCGTCACCGTCGAGGTCTCGCTTGCCGGTGGCGTTCCGGGCATCCAGATGCTCGGCATTCCGAGCATGGAGGTGATGGAGTCGCGCGGGCGTATCCGGTGCGCCATGCGCTCGGCCGGCTTCGAGATTCCTCGGTCTGGCATTACCGTCAACCTGGCACCCGGCGATATCCGTAAAACTGGTAGCGGTTTTGACCTGCCGATTGCCATCGCGGTTCTGGCGGCCGATGGGCAGATTCCCCGTGACAACCTCGATCGCTGCCTTATCGCGGGTGAGCTTGGTCTGGACGGCACGGTGCTGCCCGTCAAGGGCGAGGTGGCGTTTCAGCTGTTGGCGCGCGATATGGGGCTTTCCTTTATTGCCGGCAGGTCCGATCAGCATGTCCCGCTTGCGGGTGTGGACTGCGGGTTTATCGACCACCTATCTCAGCTTGCCCATGGCATGGGGGATGCCGCACGGCATTACCTGGATTCTGAAGTGCTCGAGGCGACCTTTGAGCCCGAGCTCGATTATGCCGACGTGCTGGGGCAGGAGGTCGCCAAACGTGGCATGGCGCTTGCGGCCGCCGGCGAGCTCGGCCTGCTCATGATCGGCTCGCCTGGTTCGGGCAAGACCATGCTTGCGCGGCGCATGACGGCCATTTTGCCCGAGCTTTCTGTTGAGGATCAGCAAGAGGCGCTGTGCATCCATTCGGTCTTGGGCGAGAACATCGATGGACTGCTTGCGGGGCATCGGCCCTTCCGCAGCCCGCACCACAGCATTTCGACCGCGGGACTTATCGGCGGCGGTCGTCCGGTGCATCCGGGCGAAATTAGCCTAGCTCATGGCGGCGTGCTCTTTTTGGACGAGCTTGCTGAGTTTCCCACGGGTGTGCTGCAGACGCTGCGTCAGCCCATCGAGCGCGGCTATGTGAGGATCGTGCGCGTCGACGGGGCCTTTACCTTCCCGTCGCGCTTTCAGCTGCTGGCTGCGAGCAATCCCTGCCCCTGCGGCTTTTTGGGCGATCGTGAGGTACCGTGCCGCTGCTCGGCGGCGATGGTCGAGCGCTATCGGTCTAAACTGCGCGGTCCTTTGGCCGACCGTATCGACATGATGATCGATGTGACCCGTCCCGACCCTCAGGTGATTATCGAGGGCGCGGAGGGTATGTCGTCAGCTGAGTTACGTGACTACGTTGTGTGCGGTCGCGCTTTTCGCGCTTGGCGCGAATCCCGTATGGACGATGCGGATGCCGAGGCCGAGGATGACGAGACACGGTCCATTGACGGCGTCGTTTCGACCTTTGAGCTCGATGGTGCGGCGGAGAAGTGTGTGCTCGGCCTGTCCAAACGCACGCATCTCACGGGCCGCGGCATCGTGCGCCTGGTGCGTATCGCGCGTACAATCGCTGACGTCGCCGAGAGCGAGCAGGTGACGCAGGACCATGTGCTCGAGGCGGCGATGTACCAGGGAAGGAGGGACCAATGATAGCCGAGGGGACCTTTGAGCTGCATCCAGGTGATACGTTGTATCCCGAGACCGTATTGGAGCTTTCTGATGTACCCCAGACGCTTTATGTGCGTGGCAATCCCGAGGTGCTTTCGACACCCGCGCTCTCCATCATCGGCGCGCGCAAGGCCTCGCCGTATGGTCTTGCCGTGGCAGAGCTTGCGGCAAAGGTGGCGGTCGAGGCGGGAGTGACGGTAGTTTCGGGCGGCGCGGTCGGTTGTGACCAGGCCTCGGGTTGGGCTGCGGTCAACGCCGGCGGCAAACACGTCGTGGTGCTGGGGACGGGCGCCGACGTGGTCTATCCGCGCTCGAGCGCTGGCCTCATCACGCGCACGCTCGATACGGGAGGCGCGGTCGTGTCGATCTCTCCGTGGGGCATGGGTCCGCGCAAGTTTGCCTTTCCGCGCCGCAATCGCGTGATCGCGGCCCTGTCGCAAGCCCTCTTTGTATCCGAGGCGGGTATGCCTTCCGGGACGTTTTCTACAGCCGAGGCTGCTATGGATTTGGGGCGAGAACTTCTTGCCGTACCGGGGTCGATCCTATCGCCCGAGTCGCGTGGCACGAATTACCTCATTGCGAACGGTGCCTGCTGCATCATCGACGAGGAATCTATCGAGATGGCTATCTCACGCATCTATGGAACCCTGCGCTACTCGCGCCCCGATGCTCCCGGCATTGCCGACCTGGATTCAACGCAGCAGACCGTGATGCATGCGCTCATCGCCTCTCCGCTCAAGGTCGACGACATCGCGGCGCTCGTCTCGCTCGATGCCGTCGGCGTACTTAAGCTCCTGGGCTCGCTAGAGTTCGAGGGTCTTATCGAGCGCATGATGGATGGAAGGTATGCGCCCTCCAAGTTTGCCCTTCACGCCCAGACACCCTTCGGTCACAATGGAAAACGTGTCAATTAGAAAGGTGTTTGCAGATGCTGTTTGATCAGGTGACGGTTATCGGTGGCGGTCTGGCGGGTTCGGAATGCGCGATTCAGCTGGCAGACCGCGGGTTTGCCGTAAAGCTGTGCGAGATGCGCCCCCAGGTGAGCTCCCCGGCCCACCATACCGATCACCTGGCAGAGCTCGTCTGTTCCAATTCGTTTAAGTCGACCCGTCCGGATTCCGCGGCTGGTTTGCTGAAGGCCGAGCTTGAGCGCATGGGTTCAGTCCTGCTCGATTGCGCCCATCGCGCGGCTGTTCCCGCCGGTGGCGCCTTGGCAGTCGACCGCGTCAAGTTTTCCGAGCTTGTCGAGGCCGAGGTTGCCGCCCGTCCCAATATCGAGGTCGTGCACGGCGAGGTCACGCAGATTCCCGAGGGCCACGTGGTCATTGCCGCGGGCCCGCTGTGTTCACCGGCGCTGAGCGAAGAGGTCATGAAGCTCGTCGGTGGCGACGCCCTTGCGTTCTTCGATGCCGCGGCGCCGATCGTCGATGCCTCCACGCTCGATATGGACGTGCTGTTTTCGCAGTCGCGCTACGAGGAGCAGGGGAGCGGCGACTATCTCAACGCTCCGCTCAACAAGGAGGAGTACGAGGCCTTTATCGAGGCACTTACCACGGCCGACCGCGTGGTGCTCAAAGACTTTGAGGGCGGCGATCTGTTCCAGGCCTGCCAGCCTGCCGAGGAAGTTGCGCGCACCGGCAAGGACGCCATTCGCTTTGGCGCCATGAAGCCCGTCGGCCTCACCGACCCGCGTACCGGACGTCGCCCCTGGGCGGCGATTCAGCTGCGTGCCGAGAACAAGGAGAAGACCGCCTATAACCTGGTGGGCTTCCAGACAAACCTGACCTTTGGCGAGCAGAAGCGCGTCTTCCATATGGTGCCGGGCCTGGAGAACGCTGAGTTCTTCCGCTACGGTGTCATGCACCGCAATACCTTTGTCGACGCCCCGCACGTGCTCGATGGCACCTTTGCCGTGCCCGGTACCGGCGTGCGCCTGGCCGGTCAGATCACCGGCACCGAGGGGTACATGGAAGCCGTGGCGACCGGTCTGCTCGCGGCGCTCAACACCTATGCCGAGGCTATCGGTGTCGCGGGCGTCGAGTTGCCGCGCGTGGGCGCCCTGGGTGCGCTCGTGGGCCTGTCTCTTATACACATCTGACGCTGCCGACGACG
>UQQL01000008.1 GCA_900543275.1 uncultured Collinsella sp.
ACGAGATTACTACGCGTCTCGTGGGCTCGGAGATGTGTATAAGAGACAGGACGGCATCAACGTCAATATCGTTTGCCCGCTTGCTTGGACCGCTGCGCTCGAGAACTTCCAGGATGCCTATCCCGAGGCGTTCAAGGCCAACGTCCACATGCCGCCGGCTGGCCACTACGGCGACGTCGAGAAGGAAATCGGCCGCGTTGTCGTTCAGCTCTGCGGTCCCGACTTTAAGTATATGAACGGCGAGACCGTCACCCTCGAGGGTGGCATGGGCCAGCGTCCGTAGGAGTTACGGCGTTTTACCAAACGCCGTAACGGGCCGACGCTGCGCGGTCACCAGAGCGACAACTTGTCATTCAAAGAGGGCGGCATGACCAGAAGGTCTATGCCGCCCTCTTTTCATGCCAATTTGTTCGCTCTGGTGACCGCTCGCTGATGTTGTCAGAGCATCGGCGTTACCTTGACTGTTGGATGTAGTCGTTGGGGACGTTCTTAAATGACTAGTCGAAAGGGACACTCTTGCCGGCACTTGGGGACAGTCCCTGAGTGCCGGCAGATTGGGGCGCTCATTTGCAAGATGGCGCTGAAGACTGTCCCCAACGTCTAGTCGTTTAAGACTGTCCCCAACGACTACCCAACGACTAGCGCGGGAACCTGATCCTAATGCACTAGTTTCTGTCGAGTCGGTGCTTCTTGCGGGTTGCCCGTATAATGGTTTGCGTATGAACCGCAACCAAGGAGTTCCAGTTTATGGACCAGAACCTTTTTAAATTCGACCTGATCGCCGAGGACCCGACGACGCACGCGCGCGCCGGCGTGCTGCACACCCCGCACGGCGACATCGAGACGCCGATCTTTATGCCCGTGGGCACCAAGGCAAACGTCAAGGGCATTCCTACCGAGACTGTCAAGAAGCTCGGCGCCCAGATCGTGCTCGCCAATACCTATCATCTGTCCATGCGTCCCGGCGAGGATACCATCGCCGAGCTGGGCGGCCTGCACAAGTTCATGAACTGGCACGGCCCCATCCTCACCGACTCGGGCGGTTTCCAGGTCTTCAGCCACAACGATGCCGTCAAGCTCACCGATGAGGGCGTGCGCTTTATTGTCAACGATTACGACGGCCGCCACGTGTTTTGGACGCCCGAGGACAACATGGAAATCGCCATGAAACTCGGCTCCGATATCTGCATGCAGCTCGACCAGTGCCCGGGCTATCCCGCCACGCGCGCCTACGTTGAGCGCGCCGTTGAGCTGTCGAGCATGTGGGCCGAGCGCTGCTATAAGGCGCATACCCGCGATGACCAGGCGCTCTTTGGCATCGTTCAGGGCGGCATGCACCTGGATCTGCGCCTGCGTTCGCTGCGCCATCTGGAGGAGTGCGGCGACTTCCCGGGCTATGGTATCGGTGGCTATTCGGTGGGCGAGGATCACGAGACCATGTTCGAGACCCTGGCGCCGCTCGTGAGCGAGTACATGCCCAAGCATAAGCCGCGCTACCTGATGGGTGTCGGCAACCCCACCACGCTCGTACGCGGCGTGGGCGTGGGCATCGACATGTTCGACTGTGTGCTGCCGACGCGCACCGGTCGCATGGGTACGGCGTTCTCCAGTGAAGGTCGCCTTAACTTCCGTAACGCGCGCTTTGCGCACGACGACGGCCCCATCGACCCCACCTGCACCTGCCCGGTGTGCACGGGCGGCTACAGCCGCGCGCTCATTCGCCACATGGTCACGCAGAAGGAGATGCTCGGCGGCATTTTGCTTTCGATGCACAATATCTACTACCTGCTCAACCTTATGCAGCGTACCCGCCAGGCCATTATCGAGGGCCGCTACGGCGCATTCGTGAGCGACTGGATGAATAGTCCTGCCGCGGTGGATTACTAAGGGCGACAGACACGCTTGCAGAGCGTGGGCAACGGCAATGGTCGGGCGCCAGCCGGTCGTCACATTCGTTGACACCGGCTGCGCGACCGCTGACCGATAGCTTGCAAGTGCTTGATGCATCGTGGGTACCATACCGAATAGTTGATGCTCGGGCGGGTGTTTGACGCATGGCGTCGACCCCGCCCGTTTTTCTTTTTCTCGATAGGAGTACCCATGATTAAGAATGAGAACGTCGAGGGCGAGCCTGCCTACGACGAGACGTACCGCCGCGGCCCCGTGGTCATGCGCGGCCCCATGATTCCTAAGGACAACACCTACGCCAACCTGCTGGCGCCCGAGGAGTCGACTGACTGGCTGCACGCCGACCCCTGGCGCGTGCTGCGAATTCAGGCAGAGTTTGTCGATGGCTTTGGCGCACTTGCCGAGCTTGGACCTGCGGTGACTATCTTCGGTAGCGCCCGCACGCCCAAGACCGATCCGCTCTACAAGGCGGCGCGCACCGTCGGGCGCAAGATCGCGCAACGTGGCGTGGCGGTCATCACCGGTGGCGGCCCTGGCATCATGGAAGCGGCCAACAGGGGAGCGGCGAGTGTCAACGGCAAGTCAGTTGGCCTAGGCATTGAATTGCCGCACGAGCACGGGCTCAACAAATACGTGAACCTCGGCATGGACTTCCGCTACTTCTTTGTGCGCAAAACCATGTTCGTTAAGTACAGCTCGGGCGCCATCGTATTTCCCGGCGGCTTTGGCACGCTCGACGAGATGTTCGAGGTTCTCACGCTGGTGCAGACGCACAAGGTCAAGCGCATGCCGCTCGTGCTGGTGGGCAGCGAGTACTGGCAGGGCCTGTTCGACTGGCTCAACGGTCCGGTGATGGACGCCGGCATGATCAGTCCGCTCGATCCGGATCTGGTACACATTACCGACGACCTCAACGAGGCCGCTGACATTGCCCTGAGCGGGCTAATGTAGAGTAGCTAAAATGGGACGGGGCTAAAAAGACCAGCGCGTAACGTTACGTGCCAGTCTTTTTAGCCCCGTCCCAAATGAACTGCTTCCAAGTTGCGGTGGAATAGGGATTGATTTGCGGCTGATAAGCCAAAAACAGTTCCTATTCCACCGCAAGTGGTAAAGGTGCCCCTAGTGGATGGGCTGGTAGCGGGGGCAGTAGCTGATGGCGATGGCGTCGACGCCTACATGGGTGGCGATGGTGCAGCCGATGGGGCCGGTGCCGGCGTCTACGTAATCCTGGCCCGCGAGTGCCTCGTTGACAAGTTCCTGCTCCTCGGCGGCGCCGGTCGTGAGCACACGCACGCTTGAGCCCGGGTGCTCGTCCAAAAACGCGAGGCAATCTGCCATGGTGTTGGCGACGATGCGCTTGGCGCCGCGGCCCTTTTTGATGGCCTTGATCTCGCCCGATTTCCACTCCGGCGAAACGGCCAGGCGAATGTTGAGCATCTGCGTGAGCTGGCCGGCAAGCTTGGGCGCGCGGCCGTTCTTAACGAGGTTCTCGAGCGTGCGGGGAATCAGCAGCAGGTGGGCGTCGGGCAGGGCCGCGCGGATCTGCGCCTCGGTCTCGTCCAGGCTGCGGCCGTCCTCGCGCATAGCCAGCGCGTACTCCACCAGCAGGCCCTCGGCGCCCGAGCCGGTGCGCGAATCGATGCAGCGCACGTCGAGCTCGTGGGTCTCGGCGACCAGGCATGCGTTGGAATAGCAGGCGGACCACTCGCTGCACAGCGAGATAAAGATCGCGCTGTCGTGGCCATCGGCGCGTACGCGGTCAAACAGCGCCTTGAACTCGCCGGCGCTCGGCTGCGAGGTGTGCGGCAGCTGCTCGGAGCCAGCCATGCGGGCGACGTATTCCTCGGCGGTAATCTGCACCTGGTCGAGCAGGTCCTCGCCCTCGATAATCACATGCAGCGGAATCACGTAAATGCCGAGCTCTTGGGCACGGGCGGGGGAGATGTCCGACGTGGAGTCGGTTATGATGGCAAAAGACATAATTGCACCTTTCGTTGGGGCGCGGCAGCGCCGCCTTCTGAAAGCAAAGTGCGACAAGTATAGTGGAGTTGCTCTACATTGCTAGGTTCAATTGTTGAATAGTCAACAGTTTGAAGCGGTGGTGTGGAAATCATCAACTGGGGAAGAAGGGTGCCGATGGCGGCATTGCAACTTTGCGAGCGGCCGGTTGTGCTGTTCGATTTTGACGGCACGGTGGCCGATACGGGTCGGGCAGTGATGACCTCGACGCGCAAGACGCTGGCTGCGCGCGGGTTTTCGGAGACGCAGATGGGTGATCTGCGCCGCATGATCGGGCCGCCCCTGTGGAAGAGCTTTCACGACTTTTACGGCTTTTCCCGCGAGGAGTCGCTTGTGGTGGCCGACGAGTACCGCGCCTTTTTTGATGAGCTGGGACCGGAGGAGTACCCCGTGTTCGATGGGATTCCCGAGCTGCTGGATGAGTTGGCCGCCCGGGGCAAGCGTATGGCCGTGGCGACGTCACGCATGGAGGCCAAATGCATCGACATGGTGCATGAGCTTGGTCTTTCTCAGTTCGAAGCCGTGGTTGGCATGAATCCGCCGCAGGGGCGCGAGACCAAGGCCGATTCGGTTCGCGATGCCCTGGCGGCGCTCGGCGCGACGGCGGACGATGCCGTGATGATCGGCGATCGCTTTAACGACGTCGAGGGCGCGCACGCGATGGGCATGCCGTGCATCGGCATCTATTCGGGCGCGGCGGCGCCGGGTGAGCATGAGGCGGCGGGTGCCGATGCAGTGGTGCACTCGGTGGCCGAGCTTGCTAAACTTTTCTCTATCTAGGAACTAAATGTGAGGGGCGGGTACGCTTGCCGCTCATTGGTAAGGAGGCAGTCTATGAATCAGGTGGAGCAGAGCGTCGCTGAGTATGTCGACGAGGTCTGGGAAGATGTCGTCGCCGATATCGAGCAGCTGGTGAGCTATCCGTCCGTGGCAGTTTCTGCCGATGCAGAGCCCGGCGCGCCGTTTGGCCGCCCGGTCCGTGACGCGCTCGACTGTGCGCTCGGCATCGCGCAGAAGCTTGGCTATCAGACGAGCGACGACGAGGGCTATGTGGGCATTGCCGATATCCCTGGCCGCGGCGACAAGCAGCTCGCGACCATCTGCCACGTGGACGTGGTGCCCGCCGGCCCGGGCTGGAACACCGACCCGTTTGCGCTGGAGCGTCGCGAGGGCTGGCTGCTCGGCCGCGGCGTTATCGACGACAAGGGTCCGGCGGTGCTGTCACTCTACGCCGGCGCCTATCTGCTCAAGCACGGCATTACCCCGCGCTATACTTTCCGCGCGCTGCTGGGCTGCGATGAGGAAGTGGGCATGTCCGACGTTCACCATTATCTGGAGAACCACGCAGACCCCGACTTTTTGTTTACGCCCGATGCCGAGTTTCCGGTCTGCAATGCCGAGAAGGGCCAGTTTGGGGCGACGTTCGTGAGTCCCAAGATCGACGGCGGGCGCATCGTGTCGTGGAGCGGCTCCGAGGCGAGCAATGCCATTCCGTCGCAGTCCATCTGCGAGCTCGCGATTGCCGCCGATGAGCTGCCGGCGCCCGTTGAGAACGCCGACCGCCTGGAGATCACGGCGCTTGATAACGGGCATGCGCAGATTTTCGCCCACGGCATTGGCGGTCATGCCTCGATGCCAGAGGGAACGATCAACGCCGTCGGGCTGATCGTGGCGTATCTGCGCGAGGCCGAGGACGCGTTTGGTGCACGCGACGAGCGCCTGCTGACGCCTGCCGAGCACGAGTTCGTCAAGTTCCTGGCCTTTGTGCATGCGGACGCCTATGGTCGCGGCCTGGGTATCGATGCGACGAGTCCGGCGTTTGGCCCGCTTACCTGCAACGCTGGCGTCATCCGCGTGGCGGATGGCCATATTGAGCAGGTCATCGACGTGCGCTTCCCCGACAGCACGAGTGCCGATACCATCCGCGAGCAGCTCGATCCGCTCGTGGGCCGTTTTGGCGTGACGTGCCGTGTGGGTCGTGCGAAGGTGCCGTTCTCGGTCTCTGCCGACGATCCGGCCGTGAAGGCGCTTATTGATACCTATAACGAGTTTACGGGCAAGCATGCTGAGCCCTTTGCCATGGGCGGCGGCACGTACGCGCGCAACTTTGCCCGCGCCGTCTCGTTTGGCCCCGAGGAGACCGGCCTGGAGCTGCCCGCATGGGGCGGCCAGATGCACGGCCCCAATGAGTGCGCCAACGAGGAACAGCTCAAGCAGGCGCTCAAGATTTATATCGTGGCGATCTTACGTTTGAACGAGCTTGAGCTTTAAGGCTGCGGCGTTTTAACAACTTAGCACCCCTTTCGTCCGGGCTTTTTAAGTTGCGGTGGAATAGTTCCTAGAATGGGCCATTTGATGGCCAAGCAGGAACTATTTCACCGCAACTTTGTTTTTATTGGTGTAAAAGGCGGGTCATGCTTGGTGGCGGGTTTGTTATCCGTTTGTAAAGGCTGGGCAGAGCTTGCGGTAAGGGTCTATCAAATGTCCGTAAGAAACCGCAGATAAGGCGGTCGTCGCCCGATCGAGACCGTATCTTTCCAAACAGCAAAGCGGGCAGGGTGCCCGCGAGTCGCATGTATGAAAGGAAGATCATGCTCGATCAGGCTTATTCTCGTCGTCAGTTCCTCGGCCTCGCTGGTGGTCTTGCCAGCATCGTCGGTCTCGGTCTCGTTGGTTGCGGCGGCTCCAACGCCGCCAACACCGCTGCTGAGGGCAGCGCCGCTGCTGCCGAGTCCGTCTCCGGCGAGGTGACCTACGACGGCGCCTCCTCGTTCCAGGCTCTCGTCGAGGCTGCTGCCGAGAAGTTTATGGATGCCAATCCCGACGTCTCCGTCTCCGGTTCGGGCAACGGTTCGGGCAAGGGCCTGACCGCTGTTGCCGCCGGCACCGTTACTATCGGTAACTCCGACGTCTTCGCCGAGACCAAGCTCGAGGCCGATCAGGTCAAGAACCTCGTCGATCACGAGGTCGCCGTCGTGGGCATGGGCCCTGTCGTCTCCAAGAACGTCAAAGTCGATGACCTGTCCCTCGAGCAGCTCAAGGGCATCTTCTCCGGCCAGATCACCAACTGGAAGGAGGTCGGCGGCGACGACGCCAAGATCGTCGTCCTCAACCGCAAGGCAGGCTCCGGCACCCGCGCCACCTTCGAGGCCGCCGTCTTTGGCGACGAGGCCGTCGACTTTAAGGGCGACGCCGAGCTCGACAAGTCCGGCGACGTCCAGACTCAGATGGGCAGCACCGACAATGCCATCTCCTACCTCGACTTCTCGCACTTCGACGACTCCAAGTTCAACGCCATCAAGGTCGAGGGCGTGGAGCCCAAGAGCGCAAACGTCACCGACGACTCCTTCAAGATCTGGGCTACCGAGCACATGTACTGCGCGAAGGACGCCGACGAGGCCACCAAGGCCTTCCTGGAGTTCATGCTTTCCGACGACGTCCAGGGCAAACTCGTCGAGGAGCAGGGCTTTATCCCCGTCTCTGCCATGAAGGTCGTCAAGGACGCCAGCGGTAAGGTCTCTGCTAAATAAGCAATCGCCCCGGAAAGGTTTGCAATGGCAAAACAGCTGCCAAAGCGCGAGCTTGAGAACGTGGGCCTGGGCGTCACGGGTGCGTGCGTAGCGCTCGTGACGCTTGTCGTTGCCGCGCTCATCTTTATGGTCGCCCAAAAGGGTCTCTCGGCTTTTCTCAAGGACGGCGTCTCGGTCGTCGAGTTTTTTACCGGTACCAAGTGGGACCTGGCCAACACGGCCGAAAACGGCCTGCCCTATACCGGTGCCCTGCCCCTGATCGTCACCTCGTTTGCGGTCATGGTGCTCTCCACGCTTATCGCGCTGCCCATCGCCATCGGCTCTGCCATCTTTGCGGTCGAGATCCAGCCTAAGTTTGGCTCCAGGGTTTTTCAGCCGCTCATTGAGCTTTTGACCGGTATTCCCTCGGTCGTCTTTGGCCTGATCGGTTTTCACGTGGTCGTCGGCCTTATGAAGAGCGTTTTCCACGTGAGCACAGGCCTGGGCATCTTGCCCGGCGCCATCGTGCTGGCCGTCATGATTCTGCCGACGATGACCACGCTTTCGGTCGATGGCCTGCGCGCCGTGCCCGATAGCTACCGCCAGGGTTCGCTCGCGCTGGGCTACACCCGCTGGCAGACCATCTGGCACGTGGTGCTCAAGTCCGCCATGCCGTCGCTCATGACCGCGGTCATCCTTGGCATGACCCGCGCCTTTGGCGAAACGCTCGCCGTGCGCATGGTTATCGGCGGCATCGAGGCCATGCCGACGTCGCTGCTGTCGCCTGCCTCGACCATTACCACCACGCTCACCACGTCCATGGCGGTCTATGCCGAGGGCTCGGCCCAGGACGACGTTCTGTGGGCGCTCGGTCTGCTGCTGATGGGCATGAGCCTCATCTTTATCCTGATCATCCACCTTATCGGCCGCAAGGGGGCGAAGGCTCGTGGCTAGCACGCGTATCCACATCGACGAGGCGAGACTCGGGCGTGTCCAAAAGCAGGACCGCATCGCCACGGGCGTGCTGACGGCGATTGTCGCCATCGTCATGCTTATCGTCGTCTCCATGGTGGCCTACATCCTGTTCGAGGGTATCTCGACGCTGTTCCAGCCGGGCTTTCTCACGCAGCCCGCACGCGCCAACGGAACGCAGGGCGGCGTGCTCTACCAGCTGTTCGACTCGTTCTATCTGCTGCTGATCACCCTGGTCATCTCGGTGCCCATCAGTCTGGGCGGCGCGGTCTTTTTGGTTGAGTACGCGCCCGATGGGCCCATCCGCGACATCGCCTCCACCGCCATCGAAACGCTGTCCTCGCTGCCCTCCATTGTCGTGGGCATGTTCGGCTTTCTGGTGTTCTCGGTGCAGCTGGGCTGGAAGTACTCCATCATCTCCGGCGCCGTCGCGCTCACCATGTTCAACATCCCCATCCTGGTGCGCGTGATCCAGCAGGCACTCGAGGACGTGCCGCAAGCCCAGCGCGATGCGTGCCTGGCCATGGGACTCACCCGCTGGGAGGCCACGCTGCACATTCTGATTCCCGAGGCCATGCCCGCCATCGTGACCGGCATCGTGCTTTCGGCCGGCCGTGTCTTTGGCGAGGCCGCGGCGCTGCTCTTTACCTCGGGCATGAGCTCGCCGGTTCGCCTGAACTTCTTGAGCTTTAACCTGTCGAGCCCCACCTGCGCCTGGAACGTGTTCCGTCCCGGCGAGTCGCTGGCCGTGCACATCTACAAGATCTATGGCGAGGGCAGCCCCGAGGCCCAGCAGATCGTCTGGGGCACCGCGGCACTGCTGATGATTTGCGTGCTGCTGTTTAACGTAGTCGCCCGTATCGTGGGCAAGCAACTGGCAAGGAGGATGACGGCCGAATGAGCGAGATGAATGCGACGCCCGCAACCGATGCGGCCACGTCCGAGACCCAGGACTTTCTGTCGAGTGTGGGGGAGAGCGAGAAGCACGTGCGCGTGAGCGGCAAGGCCGTGAGCGACGAGGTCGTGCTCTCCACCAAGGACGTCAACGTGTACTATGGCGACCACCATGCGCTGCACGACACGTCGCTCGACTTCCACAAGGGTGAGATCACGGCGCTCATCGGGCCTTCGGGCTGCGGCAAGTCGACCTTCTTGCGCAGCCTCAACCTGATGAATCGCGAGATTCGCGGCTGCCGCGTGGAGGGCGAGATCAGCTACCGCGGACGCAACGTGAACACCAAGACCGAGAATACCTACGAGCTGCGCCGGTCCATTGGCATGGTGTTTCAGCAGCCCAACCCCTTCCGCAAGTCCATTCGAGACAACATCACGTTTGCGCCCAAGCGCCACGGCATCACCGACCGCGACGAGCTCGATCGCATGGTCGAGGAAAGCCTGCGCGGTGCGGCCCTGTGGGACGAGGTCAAGGACAAGCTCGACAAGAGCGCCTACGCGCTTTCGGGCGGTCAGCAGCAGCGTTTGTGCATCGCGCGCACGCTGGCACTCAACCCCGACGTAATCCTGTTTGACGAGCCCTGCTCGGCGCTCGACCCCATCTCGACGCTGGCGATCGAGGACCTCATGTCGTCGATCGTGGCCGACCGCGCCATCGTCATCGTGACGCACAACATGGAGCAGGCGTCGCGCGTGTCCAACCGCACGGCGTTTTTCTACATGGGCGATATGGTCGAGTACGACGAGACCGACGAGATTTTCCAACGGCCCAAGGATAAGCGGCTGAATGATTACCTCACCGGCATGTTCTCCTAGTCCGGGACATGCTTGAGGCCCGCGGCGGCCACGGTTGCCGCGGGGCTGATTGGAGAGGCGGGTCATCTCTTGCGGGAGATGGCCCGCCTTTTTGCGTCGCGTGCTGGTGCGCTTGCCCAAAACCACCACAAAGGTGCCTGTCCCCTTTGTGGTGGTTTTCGCTATCATGGACAACGTTGAATTTCTACGAAGGAGCAGGGCATATGGCGATTCTTTTGGGATGCGATTCCGTCAGCCTAGAGTTTCCCACCAAGCATATTTTCGATAGCGTTACGCTCGGCGTGGGCGAGGGCGACCGTATTGGTATTGTCGGTAAAAACGGCGACGGTAAGTCGACGCTGCTGAGCGTGCTCGCCGGCACGTTGGAGCCCGACGACGGCCGCGTGACGCACCGCCGCGACACGACGATTGGATTGCTCGGCCAAAAGGATAACCTGGTCGATACCGACACCGTGCATCATGCCGTCGTGGGCGACACGCCCGAGTATGAGTGGGCGTCGAGTCCGCGTACGCGCCAGATCCTCGCCGGCCTCATCAGCGATGTACCCTGGGAGGGCATGGTGGGCGAGCTCTCGGGCGGTCAGCGCCGTCGCGTGGACCTCGCGCGCCTGCTGATCGGCGACTACGACGTGCTCATGCTCGACGAGCCCACCAACCACCTGGACATGCGCACCATCAACTGGCTTGCGCGTCACTTAAAGGCCCGCTGGCAGCGCGGCCAGGGCGCCATGCTCGTGGTCACGCACGACCGCTGGTTCTTGGACGAGGTCTGCACCAGCATGTGGGAGGTCCACGACGGCCAGGTAGATCCCTTCGAGGGCGGCTACTCGGCATATATCCTGCAGCGCGTGGAGCGCGACCGCATGGCCGCCGTTACCGAGGAGCGCCGTCGCAACATGGCGCGCAAGGAGCTCGCGTGGCTGAGCCGCGGCGCCCAGGCGCGTTCCACCAAGCCCAAGTTTCGCGTTGAGGCTGCTCGCGAGCTGATCGCCGACGTACCGCCCGTGCGTGACGAGCTGGAGCTCAAGCGCCTTGCCGTGAGCCGCCTAGGCAAGCAGGTCATCGATGTCATCGACGTGGATGCCGGCTATGCGGATACCGATGGTGCGCCCAAGCAGGTGCTCACCGATGTGACCTGGCTCATCGGCGCGGGCGACCGCTATGGTCTTTTGGGCGAGAACGGCGCCGGCAAGTCGACCTTGCTCGACGTGATCCAGGGCAAGATTGAGCCCACGCGCGGCCGTGTGAAGATTGGCCAGACGGTGCGCTTTGGCGTTCTGTCGCAGCAGCTCGAGGAACTCGAGCCCTACATGGGTGACACGATCCGCGAGGTGCTCGGCAACTATAAGAAGTACTACGTCATCGACGGCAAGGAGACTTCGCCCGAGAAGCTTTGCGAGCGCCTGGGCTTTACGACACAGCAGCTCTGGAGTCGCATCGGCGATCTTTCGGGCGGCCAGCGCCGTCGCCTGTCGCTGCTGCTGACGATCCTGGACGAGCCCAACGTGCTTATCCTGGACGAGCCCGGCAACGACCTGGATACCGACATGCTCGCGATTGTCGAGGACCTGCTCGACGGCTGGCCCGGCACGCTGATCCTGGTGACGCACGACCGCTTCTTGATGGAGCGCGTGACCGACCAGCAGTGGGCGCTGCTCGACGGCCACCTGACGCATATGCCCGGCGGCGTGGACCAGTACCTGCGCCTGTGCAACGCTACCGCCGAGGGCGAGCCCGTGGGTGCGCCGAGCGCCAAGACCGGCACGTTTGACACCGGTGCCGCGGCGGCTGCGGCCGAAAAGCCCAAGTCGAGCGGCCAGCCCAATGGCCTTTCCAACGCCGAACGCCAGAAGCTTCGCCGCGAGGTGAGCTCGCTCGAGCGCAAAATGGAGACGCAGCGCGCCCGCGTTGAGGAGGCCGAGGCAGCAATGGCCCAGGTCGATCCCACCAACTACACGGCGCTGGGCGAGCAGCAGGCAAAGATCGACGAGGCCCACGCCGCCATGGACGAGTTGGAGATGGCGTGGCTCGAGGCGAGCGAGAAGCTCGAGGGCGAGGAGTAGGCGAGGATGATCAAGGCCGCGTTTTTCGATATCGACGGTACGCTGCTGAGCTTTAAGACCCATCGGATTCCGGCGTCGGCGCAGCAGGTGCTCGACAGCTTTCGCGAGCAGGGGATCGCGTGCGTGATCGCCACGGGCCGTCCGACCTACCAGATGCCGGACTGGCTGTTCGACCTGGGCTGGGATGCGTACATCACGCTTTCGGGTCAGCACTGTTTTGATGCCAAGGGCGTTTACCGCAGCTGCCCGATCGATTCGGACGACGTCGCGGCGATTGTGGACCAGGTGGCGCAGGGGCGCTACGACTCGCTGTGCATGCAGGGCGAGAATTCGTTTGTGAACCGCCTGTCCGAGCGCGTGGTGACGGCTGGCAGTAACGCGGGGATTGTCTACCATGAGGAGCCGTTTGAGCACGCCTTTGACGCGCCGGTCTACCAGTTTTGCGCCTTTGTTGATCCGGCCGACGAGCATATCGTGACCGATTCCGTGTCGCATTCGCTCACTACGCGCTGGTGCGATCTGTTCTGCGATATTATTCCCGCTAACGGCGGCAAGGACCTGGGCGTGGCGGCGACGCTGGAGCGCTTGGGCATCGACGCGAGCGAGGCGATCGCCTTTGGCGACGGCGAGAACGACCTGTCGATGTTCTCGGCCGTGGGCACAAGTGTGGCCATGGGCAACGCGCAGGATACCGTGAAGGCCGCGGCGACCTACGTTACGACCGCCGTAGACGACGACGGCATTTACAGCGCCGCCAAGCACTTTGGGCTACTGTAGCTGCGGCCGGCACTTAGGGACGTTCCTTTTCTGCCGGCAGCTGGGGACACTCCTTGCGGGGCGTCCCCATTTTGTTTTCGTCCCGCATGTTTTGTGAAACACGGCTAACTTTTAGGCAAAGTAGTAAGACATGGGCAACTTTTGCGGTAAAGTAAATCAAGCAAAAGTATCCAAAGGCTAACTAGAAGCCATCGCGAAAGGCGGCCCATGGCCCTGCGTGAATCCGGAGAAGACTATCTCGAATCGATCTACGTTCTATCGGAACGTCAGGGCATCGTGCGCTCGATCGACGTTGCCGAATACTTGGGCGTAACCAAAGCAAGCGTCTCTAAAGCCATGGCGGCCTTGGAGAGCACCGGCTACGTGGAGATGGGCAAACGCGACGTGCATCTGACGGAACGCGGTCTTGAGGTTGCCCGTCAAATGTGGGAGCGCCACTGCTTTTTTGTAGGTCTGCTAGAGGACGCAGGCGTAACGCCCGAGGTCGCGTCGCAAGAGGGCTGCCACATGGAGCACTGCCTGAGCGAGGAGAGCTTCGAGAAGCTAAGATCGATGCTGAGACGGGAAGATGTAGCGGGTCCAACAACAGAAGCCTAACTGACCCACAGTAGCGCGGAGTTCACGCAAAGCGCGAACCAGCGACTGGGACCAGCGGCCCTTTCGGCCAAGTCCATTTCAGCAAAGGAACCCCGCCAGCAAGCGATGCCCAAGAACCGCCAGCTGTGTCAATGCAGGCCGGGGCCGGGCTTGGTTTTGAAAACACTCCGCAGCGCGAGGCCCGCCTTTCCGTTGCTCCGCAGGAGCAAGAAAGACGGGCCTCATGCGCGAGGACGTTTTCAAAACCAAGCCCGGCCCCGGCCGGAGGGACCACGAGCGCTACAGGTTCTTGACACCCATCGCGCGCATGGCGTTCAGGATGGCGATGATCGCCACGCCTACGTCGCCAAAGACGGCAAGCCACATATTGGCGATACCCAGCGCTGCCAGCACAAGGATCAGCAGCTTAATGCCCAGCGCAAAGATTATGTTCTGCCAAACAATCGACATGGTCTTGCGCGCCACGCGGATCGCGCGGGAAATGTTGGACGGCTTGTCGTCCATCAGCACCACGTCGGCGGCCTCGATCGCGGCGTCGGAGCCCATGGCGCCCATGGCAATGCCCACATCGGCGCGCGTAAGCACAGGAGCGTCGTTGATACCGTCGCCGACAAAGGCGAGCTTGCCCTTGCCACTTTCGGCCGCGAGTAGCGCCTCAACGCGCTCGACCTTGTCGCCCGGCAGGAGCTGCGCGTGGAACTCGTCGAGACCGAGTTGCTTGGCCACAGACGCTGCAACCTCCTCGCGGTCGCCCGTGAGCATGACGGTGCGGTTGATACCGGCGGCATGCAGGTCGCGAATCGTTTGCTCCGCATCGGCCTTAACGGTGTCTGCAATCACGATGTGGCCGGCGTACACGCCGTCAACGAGCACGTGGAGGATCGTGCCGACAACCTCACAGTCCGGTGCTTCAACGCCGGCCGCGGCGAGCATCTTGGCGTTGCCAACGACGACGTGCTTGCCGTCGATGGTTGCCGTCACGCCGTGGCCCGCGTCGTTGGCGGAGTCGCTCACGCGCTTGGGGTCGACCTCGCCCTGGTAGGCGTCGCGCACGGACTGCGCGATGGGGTGATCGAAGAACGACTCAGCAAGGGCTGCGACTTCGAGCAGCGACTGCTCGGTATAGCCAGCCTCGGGGTGCACCGCGACGACTGAGAACGTGCCGTTGGTGAGGGTGCCCGTTTTGTCGAAGACGATGGTGTCCACGTCGGCGAGCGTCTCGAGGTAGTTGGAGCCCTTGATGAGAACGCCCAGCTTGGACGCGCCGCCGATGCCGCCAAAGAAACTCAACGGTACGCTGATCACGAGGGCGCACGGGCAGCTGACGACCAGGAAGGTCAGGCCGCGCAGGATCCAATCGGACCAAGCGCCAGTCACCAGGCCGCCGCCAAGCGCGAGCACCGCGGCAGCGCCAGTGACGGCGGGGGTGTAGACGCGGGCAAAGCGCGTGATGAAGTTCTCGGTGCGCGCCTTCTTTTCGCTGGCATTCTCCACGAGCTCCAGAACACGCGCGACGGTTGACTCGCCAAAGGGCTTGGTGGTGCGCACGTGGATGAGGCCCGTCATGTTGATGCAGCCGCTGATGATATCGTCGCCGGTCTTGGCGGGGCGGGGGACTGACTCGCCCGTGAGCGCGGCGGTGTCGAGCTGGGTTTCGCCCTCGACGATGACGCCGTCGATAGGCACGCGCTCGCCGGGCTTGACCACGATCACGGTGCCGACGGCGATGTCATCGGGAAAGACCTGTTCGAGTGTGCCGTCGGCTTGCTCGACGTTAGCGTAGTCGGGCGCGATGTCCATCATGGCACTGATCGACTTGCGGCTCTTGCCCACGGCGTATGCCTGGAACAACTCGCCGACCTGGTAGAACAGCATGACGGCGGCGCCTTCGGCCATGTGCGGGTCGGTGTCGGGGAAGAGCACCATGGCAAACGCGCCGATGGTCGCGACGGCCATGAGGAAGCTCTCGTCGAAGGCCTTGCCGCGGCGGATGTTATTGAATGCCTTTTGCAGTACGTCGTAGCCGGCAATCAAAAACGGCACGAGGAACAGCGCGAAGCTGGCGTAGATGTTGCCGGGCTCCCCAAATGCGATAGTGAGGGCGCCGAGCTCGTCGAGGGCATAAACAACGGCAAAAATGCCCAGTGCTACCAGGATGCGGTTGCGCTTGTGCTCAAGGGACTCTTTCTTCTTGCGCTTCTTCTTTTTCTTTTTGGGGTCGGCGGCTGCCATGATTCAAACCTCCCATTTGAGTGTATGAACACTTGCTCATATAATTTCGCGAGCAAAGGCCGCGGCAAGCGCGGCCTTACAGGTCAACGTGTGCGCGGGTTAGAGAATGATCTCGCAGTCCGGCTCGGCGTCGGCGGTGAACTCAACGACGCGGTCCAGGACCTCGTCGAACTTGGCGTCGTCGGCCTCGAGCGTCAGCTTCTGGGTCATAAAGTTGACCGAAACGGACTTGACGCCCTCGAGCTTGGCAAGTTCGTCCTGAAGCTCGCGCGCGCAGTTGGCGCAATCGATCTCGTCGAGCTTAAACTGCTTTTTCATGGTGGGTTCCTTTCCCTGTGTTAGCGGTCTGGGTGCCGGCCGCGCTGATACCGTGGGTGATTGCTATTCGCAGATATGGCTCATGCCCTGGTTAAGCATGGTGTAGACGTGATCGTCGGCGAGCGAGTAGAGAATGTTGCGGCCGTCGCGGCGGAACTTGACCAGGTGCGACTGCTTAAGCGTGCGCAGCTGGTGCGACACCGCAGACTGCGAGGTCGCGGTCGCTTCGGCGATGTCAGCCACGCAGAGCTCGCGGCCCATGAGGGCATAGAGAATCTTGATGCGCGTGGTGTCGCTGAAGACCTTGAACAGGTCGGCAAGGTCGTAGAGAAGTTCCTCGTCGGGAAGGTCCTCGGGCGAGCAGGTGGTGGGGACGATCGGCTCGGTGGCCTCGATGCCAGTCTTTGTTTCATCAGCGTGGCTGCTCATTGCAATATCCTTTCATATGAACATGCGCTCATATAACTTACTTCCGATTATATGAGCGCATGTTCATATGTCAATGACGTACAGGTAATTCGTCGCATAAAATGATGGGGAATAGTGGACGAGATTCCGGACTGAGCGGTTTTGATAGCCGATGCCGGGGTGGGTGCCCCCGCGCCGTGCAAAAATTGGAGTATTCTGCAACTATAGGGGGTCCGTTAATCTATTCCAGGCCAAATAAAGCCGCTCAAGAGTTATCCAAGGGCGGTAAACAGACAAGGTCTTCCTCAAATGTTGCCTAACGTTCCCGTTCGATAGCGTTTTTGTTTTTCATTTGGATTAACTTGTGGGTGCTGGAGGGCCGACCCTGCTGAATACTCGCAATTTTGCACATCGCTAGGGTACCCACCTTGTTAGCCGGTCTAGCTTTCGGCCCCGAAGATTCTGCCCTCGGGCGCGAGGCTGCTTATTTGGGCAAATGATGGGCTGTCGGATTCGACAGTCTGCATGTCATCGATTGCCGGAACTTCATTTATTGTCGGGTCATCCAGCGTGATGCCTTCGAGTGTTGCTTTTTCGAGGTCGATTCGTTGACGATCTTCGGAATCCTGGCGAAGCTGCTTCTGAATTCTCTTTTTCTCTTCTATAAACCTTCTGAGCACAAACTGTCTCAGGTCCTCTTGCATGATTTGAAAGTCTTTTGGCAGACGCGAGGGGCGTATGCCCTCTTTCCGTTGGATCGCCTCCATGACCCTAACGAAAGCGCTGGCATGCATAAAGGAATAACGACTGACGGTGATGATTCCGTATCCCATGGACGCAAGCGCATTCTTGCGCTCCTCATCGATGGCGCGGTCTTCTTCCGCGTCATGATAAAACCCGTTGTATTCAATGTCTGTGCGAGATTTCTTTAGATACGCATCCATAAAGAACTTTTTGCGTCTCGTGAGATTCTTTGCGGCAGCGGTGACCTGCACCTCGCAATCGGTCTCAATTCCCTTAATACCAAGCCCTCCTTCGCTTTTAGGCAGCGTTAGCATCATGACAAAGGCCGTTTCCATAGGAGACCGGCATCCGTCGCGCACACATTGAATCGCCTTTCGGGCAAGGGCCAGACCGTCGCATCTGGTAATGGAATTAAAGAACTGTTTTAACCTTTCGGTCGAGGTGAGCGCGAAACGCTCGTTATACGAGGTGGAAGAGCCGGTTCCAAGGGAGTAAGCGCCGCACAATTCAAAGTAGTACTCCACCAGTTCGCGAAAAGGGAGATAGGTGGCGGCCTGAAGTGCGCAAAGCTCAACGCCAACAATGAAGATGCCATCTTTGAGCTCTATAAAGCGTGAGCTCGAGAATCGTTTTGACGAAACGTGGCATTGACAGTTCATTGCATAGCGCGCATTCCTGCGATCAAACACCATTACTTCGAGGCAATCATTTGCGTCAAGGGAAACATCGTGTTTGGTGAGCCATTCTGCGGCTGCGTCAAGGAGCGTTCCGGTGGGACATGATCCGTAAATCGCGGCAGGGTTACAGGGCTCGGTGTCTTTCGTAGACGCCGAATGCGCGGCCTGGTAGACCGCTTTTGCAGTGGTATGTGACAATACGATACTCATGGTATATATCGTGTCAGCTAATGCCGTGCTGATGGCGCTGAGTGGGAAAGTCGTTTTAGGGGCCTAACCAAATGCTGTCCAAAAGCTTGACGCAATTATGGGTTGGCATGCCTAAAATCAATGTTATCGCAGCTTAGCTATAGCATATAAAAACTCAATTGCTGCACATTTGATATCGATGCATCACCATCCGACAACGAATTACGTGTCGGGAATTGGCCGAAATCGTTCAAAATGAGGGTTCAGAATTTGTGATGGCAGATCTATCTGTGGAACGTAGGGCGGCCCCGCTGCGGTGTTTCCCGCTGCGAGGCCGCTCGTGAGCAAGTAGTGTTTGTCGCAGGCGTTGCTATTTCGCGAATAGGTTCTTGAGGTTGAACTCGGCCTGTACCGTGCGGAGCATGAGGTCGGTGTCGTCCAGACCCAGATGCTGCTCGTTGGCGTCGGGCGCGAGGGTGCCGCGACGGCGTGCCCAGTTCTCGAGCGCGGCGGGGGCGGACTCGCGGGGGAGCGAGCGCACGTCGGCGTCCAGGCTGCGGCAGATCTGGCGCGAGTCGATGACGATGATCTTGCCGGCGCGGCGTGCCTCGGCGTAGCCGTCCAGGTGGATCTTGAACCAGCTGTCCTCAAAGGCGGCGTTGTGTGCCATGTACGGGTACTTCTTCATAAGCTTGAGCAGCTGCTTTTGCAGCTCTTTGTTCTCGCGGAACGGCTTTTTGCCGTCGATGTCGTCCCAGGTGATGTGGTGGATATTCGACAACGGCACATCCTCGCCGCGGTAGATGTCGGGCAGGCCGCAGTAGTGTGCCTCGGCGTCATGCGGGACGGCGTCGCTGGTGAGCTCCATGATCTCCCAGCCCACGTTGATGATATAGCCGCGCTCGGGTGCACGTCCGGTGGTCTCGATGTCGATACCGAGCACGGTGCCCTGGATGGGCTTGCGGGCGTAGGCCACGCCGAGCGCGTCGCGGTCGCCGCGGATTTCGCGCATAACGGACGCGGCGGTGCGCTTTTGCATCTTGCCGATGGCGGCGCAGGTGTCGGCATCGGACAGGCCGCGCGAGAGCGTCGCGGGCGTCACGTTGCGCAGACGCGCCTCGCCAATCTGGTCGCACAGGTCGCGGTTGCGGTCGGCCAGGTCGCGCACGGTGGCAAAGTCGAAGCCGGGGTCGCCCTCGGCGGTAAAGTACTCGGTCTCGAGCACCTTGAGGGCCTCCTCGCCCTTCTGGCGCTCGGACTCCATGGCGCCGTGGTCGCCGTAGATAAACATGGGGATAAACGGCTGGCGCTCGTATTCGAGTGCTTGCGATACGTTCATATGCTACTCCTTGGACGGGCCGCGTTGTGCGGCTCGAGGTTACTGAGTTATGGCGAGATGATAGTTTACCATAGGCAACTATTGGCACCGCGCCCGGGACAACTACAATACCCTAGTTGACCGCTAGGACTTTTACAATGCTGCCGAAAGACACGAAAGGTTCCATCCGTCATGGATTTACTGATTGATATTCTGCTCGACGCCGGCAAGGACACGCTGTCGCTGGTGCCGTTTTTGTTGGTGACGTATCTTGCTCTCGAGACACTTGAGCACGTTGCGGGCGACCGCGTCAACGGCGCTATCAAGCGCGCCGGCGCTGCGGGTCCCGTGGTTGGCTCGCTGCTGGGCATGGTGCCGCAGTGCGGATTTTCGGCCATGGCAGCAACGCTGTACGCCGGCCGTGTCGTGACCTTGGGCACGTTGGTGGCGGTGTTCCTTTCGACCTCCGATGAGATGCTGCCGCTGTTGCTTGCCGAGCAGGTTCCCGTGCAGACTATGGCGATGCTTTTGGCTTCGAAAGCGCTGATCGCACTGGTCACGGGTTTTATCGTGGACGCTGCCATTCGCGGCCTGCGCCGTAACGCCCGCGCGCACGCGGCGATTCGCCGTACCGTGCTGGGAACCGCGGCCAACCCGGCCCACGTGAACTGCGCGCACGACGACCACAGCGGCGGTGACATCATCGACGAGGTGGCCGAGGCAGGCGTGAGCGCCGACCACATCCACGAGCTGTGCGAGCGCGACCATTGCGGTTGTGATGAAGACGAGGACGAGCACGAACACGGACATGGCCACGATCACGGTCATGAGGGCGAACATGAACACCATGATGGTCACGGTCACTCTCACTCCCACGAAGGGACGCCTGTCCTGTCGATCATCCGCAGTGCGATCTCGCACACCGTGCAGGTCTCGGTATTCATTTTTCTGGTGACGCTGATTCTGGTCGCCGTGCTCGAGACGTTCGGCGAGTCCGCGATCGAGCAGTTCCTGCGCGGCAACGAGACACTCGCTGTCCTGGGTTCGGCGCTTGTCGGGCTGATTCCCAATTGCTCGGCGAGCGTGGTCATTACACAGCTGTATCTGGAAGGCGCGCTGCAACTGGCGCCGATGCTCGCCGGCACGCTCATTTCCGCCGGCGTGGGTTATCTGGTGCTGTTCCGCACCAACCGCAGCGCCCGCGAAAATGCCGTGTTCCTGATCATGATGTACGTCATCGGCGCTGGCTGGGGCCTCATCCTCTCCGCCGTTGGCCTCTAAGTAGGCCTAAAAAATGGGCTTCAAATAGCCATGCTCAGCGCCTGCGCAATGCGGCGACGCATGGCATTTTGAAGCCCGTTTTTTGTTGAGCCATGGATTCCGAGCGCTCACACCGCTCAAAACAAAAAGGTAGATTTTAGGCATGTCTCAAAAATCTACCTTGGTTAGTGCAGCAACTCGGTGAGGTTGCGTTTAAAGCGGGCGCGGTCTTCGCTGGTAAATGCTGCCGGACCGCGAGTGCGTCCGCCGGCGCGGCGTACCTTCTTTTCCTCGTGGCGAATAAACAGCTGCATGTCGATAGTCGCCTTGTCGTACACGCGCCCGCGCACACCGATGGCGGCGGCATCGCGCCCGAGCACCATGCTCGCCAAGCCAATGTCCTGCGTCACGACCACGTCGCCCGCCTGCAGGCGTTCGACAATGGCAAAGTCGGCGCTGTCGGCGCCCACGCTCACGTCGAGCGTCGTGACCCAAAAGCCGCGTCGCGCGTGCTCGGCATCGCGCGGGTCGTCGCGGCGAATGTGCCGTTCCAGGTTTTGCGTGCTGTTGCCGGCGATAACAACGGCGACGCCCGCCCGCCGCGCGCAGTCAATCGACTCGCGCGTGACCGGGCAGGCGTCGGCATCAATAAAGAGCGTCTTTGGCATCTAGCGCACCAGTTTGCCAAACTGAATGGCGCGAACAATGAGCGTCACGCCAAACACCAGCAGCGCGGCACCGCTAAAGATGACGAGCATCTTGGCCGACCACAGCGGATAGATAAACACGAACAT
Source organism: uncultured Collinsella sp. (assembly GCA_900543275.1). Classification (GTDB taxonomy): domain Bacteria; phylum Actinomycetota; class Coriobacteriia; order Coriobacteriales; family Coriobacteriaceae; genus Collinsella. The sequence goes on from UQQL01000008.1 coordinate 21,556, forward strand.
GCCGGCGATGATGGAAAGTGCGCCGCTCAGGATAGCGAGGGCGCGGTTGGACGAAAGCTCGGACTCCAGAATGGACATGACACCTTCGACAATCCAGCCAAAGCCGGCCACGATAACCACCATCGTGGTGAGCGTCGCGGTCGAGAAGGCCTGGTTGCGCAGGATTATGACGCCGCCCAAGATAATGAGTAGGTTGGAGATGATGCTCGTCACGCGCCAGCCGGTGGGCAGCAGCGGCTCAAAAATGGCAGTGAATAGTCTGATGGCAGCAGTGATTACAAAGTAAAAACCCAGGACAGTCGTCAAAAAGACGAGGGACTTGGCAGGTGCAAAAAGCAGCGCGATACCAGCAATGAGTGCTAAGACGCCCGTGATGGCGTAGATCCAGCGTACGGCCTTGACGGCTTTGCCCGCCATGCTTTTCTCGTCAAATCCAAACTGGCTCGATTTTTGATCATCGTTCTTAAAGATGCCCATAAGTCTCCTTTCCGTGCGGCGTAAGCCTTGATCGTTACAACCAGTATCCCCTAAGGGCGCTGACGTATGGGTCGGGGAGGGCGAAACGTAACCCAAAGGCCCCGAATTGTTTCCGTTGTTCCCCACGTCGCGATTTTCTATTCAACAGGTGTAGAACATTGCAGCCCTGTTCGTTATTGCCTACGTTTTAGGTTAGATTTTCCTAAGGACAATTGGCTTGTATTGGGGGTCCCTATGAACGAAGCAGTTCCCGAGGCACCGTCGAGTGTCGAATCGATGGCAAAGCAAGGTTGCGAAAAGCTTGGCCTGGACACGTTTGACGCGCTGGTCCGCCGCGCCCGTACGTGCCGCCGTTTTGACGAGTCCATGCGCGTGCCGCGCGAGTTTTTGCTCGAGCTGGCGGAACTGGCGCACCTGGCTCCCTGCGGCGCCAATGCTCAGCGTCTGCGTTTTCATGTGGTGAGCGGTGCCGAGGATTGCGCGCGTGTATTTGATGAGCTTGCATGGGCCGGCGCGCTTAAGGATTGGTCGGGTCCTGCCGAGGGCGAGCGTCCGACCGGCTACATCGCGATTCTTGCCGAGCGCGCTGTTCCGGGTAAGCCCGCCGCGCCCATCACCGAGGTCGACACGGGCATTGCCGCGCAGACGATGATGCTCGCCGCTCGCAGCGCCACGCCCGAGGTGGCAGCCTGCATGTTCAAGGCCTTTACGCCCCACGCGATCGATGCTATGGGGCTCGATAACGACAAGTATGAGCTCAAGCTGATCATGGCTTTTGGCGTGCCGGCCGAGACGCAGATGATCGATGCGATCGATTCCAACCCCGACGGCTCAATTAATTACTGGCGTGACGATGCGCAGGTGCACCACGTACCCAAGCGCCCGCTCGCCGACGTGCTGGTGTAGCTGAGCGTCACCGCGGCGTGATCAGACGGTAAACCACCACAAAGGTGCCTGTCCCCTTTGTGGTGGTACGAGGGGAGAGCGTGTGGCAGATCTGTATTTGGTGCGGCATGGGCAGACTGAGCTCAATGTGCAGAGCATTTTGCAGGGCTGGCACGATTCGCCGCTTACGGCGCGCGGGCGCGAGCAGGCGCTGACGGCGCGTACGGCGTTTGCGGCGCGTGGCGTGGCCTTTGATCATGTGTATTCCTCGCCGTTGGGCCGGGCGCGGCATACGGCCGAGCTTATCGTTGGCGAGGGCCGTTCCATTGAGCTGGTCGATGACCTGCGTGAGTGGCATTTTGGCTCGCTGGAGGGCACATCAAATCGCGAGATGCCGCCGCAGCCCTGGGGCGATTATCCGGTGGCCTTTGGCGGCGAGTCGGAAGTGCAGCTTCAGTCGCGCATGGTCGCGGCGCTGTCCCGTATTATGGCCCGGCCGCAGCACGACTGCGTGCTGGCGGTTTCCCACGGCTCAGCCTGCCAGGAGTTTCTTGAGTATGTGACTGGCGGGGGAGAGCTACCCGACAACGGTGCCGTGCTTCATTTTGGCTATTGCGACGGGGCGTTTTCGCTCTTGGGTTGGTAACGAACGAAAGGACCCCTATGAATAAAGATCTGTATCTGGTCCGTCATGGACAGACGATATTCAACCTTAAGCGTATCATTCAGGGGTGGAGTGACTCGCCGCTTACGCAGTTGGGTTGCGACCAGGCGGCGCGCGCCGGCATGTTTTTACGTGCGCGCGGCATTGAGCCCGATCATGCCTACACCTCTACGCTTCATCGCACCGAGCAGACTATCGCCAACTTGTGGCCGGGCTTGGCGTACGAGCGCCTGGACGGCCTGCGTGAGTGGTTCTTTGGCGACTTTGAGGCCGAGCGCGTGATGCTCATGCCCGAGCGCCCGTGGCGCGATTTCTATCGCCAGTTTGGCGGCGAGGGTCAGGTGCAGGTGCGTGAGCGCATGGTGACGACGCTGACCGAGCTCATGCGACGCCCGGACCACGAGTGCGTCCTTGCGGTGAGCCACGGATCGGCCATCAAGGAGTTTTTGGACCACGTGAGGGGAGCGGCGGCCGACGAGCGCGAGCGCGTGCCGGGCAACTGCTCGGTGCTGCATTTCGTGTTTGACGACGAGGCCGGTACGTTTGAGTTGGTCGAAGTCTTTACGCAGGAGGATTACGCGCGCGAGCTGGGGCTTGAACCGCTTGTAGCGGCAGTAGGCCCGCAGCGCGGGTAGCGCTGGCGTTGCGGCGCGGTTTGCCGGCGAAATTGTTTGATGCGAAAGGGGCGGGGATGCATGCACGGGCATTGCATCCCCGCCCCTTGTTTGTTTGGATGCTGGGTTTTCCAGCTTAGCGTTTGAGTTCGCTAGAACCGTGAGACCTGGTGAGTGAGCAGACCCGTCGGAACCTGCGGCGCGCTGCCGCTGACCTGCGCGGCGGGGAACAGCACGGCTACAGCAAAGTTGAACGGCTCTTTGCCAGAGTAGGCGCCGGCAGCGCGGGCCTCGTCGGCCAGAATCTGCGATGCCCCAGCCAGTGCGGCGACATAGGCGGAGTCACCGGCGAACACCGGGTCGGGCGCCTGATCGAGCATGGCACGGATGGCGGCAACGGCGTCCTCGCGCTTGACCTCCCACACGCGATGTGTGACGCCCGCGGGATCGGTGACGGCGTAGAGCGATGCGCCCTCTTTGGCAGCGCTCAAAATGATATCCATGACGGGCGACGCCTCGTAGGCGAGCGACACGGGGCGCGGCTGCACCTTGAGCTCGGCGATCGCGCGCGCGGTGGCGAGTGCGTCGATGCTCTCGGCGGCAGTCTCGTCGCCGCCCGTCAGCACGTTAACCGGGCAAATCGCCACGACGCCCGTCGCACGTCCCGGCTCGCCCGAGCATTCGTACACGTAATACGCCGCACCCGGGTCCTTGAGCATCAGACCATCGGCAATGGCTCCGCGCAGAGCATCGTTGCCGCTCAGGATGCTGCCCATTGCAGGTAGTGCCTCGAGCACGCGGTCCTGAGCCGGGCGGATGCAGGGAAACGGAAGTGCTTTCATGGGGAGGTCCTAACGCACGAGTCGGTTTGTTCGCGGCTTATTATGCCCCAACTTGGCCGCTCGCGTCCCAGAGCACGTTATCGGCGAGCGCGATTAGCACCTGCTGACAACGAACGATGTCGGCGTGGGGCACATTTTCGTTGGGCTTGTGCGCGAGCGCGAGCGACCCGGGACCGTAGCTCATGCAATTGCGGTTACCTGTCTTGCCGGCAATGACGGCGGTGTCGGTGTAGCCGGTAAAGAAGCCGACGGTCGTGTTCGCGTCCGTCACGTCATCGGCGGCACGCTTGAGCGCTGCTAGAAGGGGAGAGTTCGGGTCGCGCTCGATGGCGGGGCGGTCGCCCGTCACGGTGTAGCTGCCATGGCAACCGGGAACGGCGGCTTCGGCGACGGCGATGGCATGCTCGACCATATTGATTGCGGCGGCCGTATCGGTCGGCGGGGTCAGGCGCATGTCGACCCAGACTTTGGCGCGGTCGGGTACGACGTAGGGGCGATATCCGCCCTCGATTTGGCCAAACGTGATGGTCGAAGGCCCCAGCTCATCATGCACGGGCAGTGCCGCGAACGCACGGCGCAGCGCGCAGACGGCCTCGGCCATGGCGGCGACGGCGTCTGCGCCCTTCCAAGGCTGGCTCGCATGCGCCGTGACGCCGGTCATCTCGATCTCGAACCACGTGCGACCCTTGTGCGCCACCTGAATCTGTCCGTCGGTGGGTTCGGTGTCCAGCACCCATTCGCGCGAGCCGACCCAGCCGGCATCGATCGCGGCCTCTGAGCCGCGCATAAAGTCTTCCTCGTCGACTGAGCAGATGAGTGAAAAGCCGCGGCGGGGCAGCGCGCCATCCGCCGCCACGCGCTCGAGCGTATGGACCAGTGCGGCAATGGCGCAGGCCAGGCCACCCTTCATATCGCAGGCACCGCGGCCATAGAGTTTATCGTCGCGCACAACCGCCCCAAGCGGTTCGATGTCTGCGTCCCAGCCATCGCCCAAGGTGACGGTATCCATGTGGCAGATATAGATCAGCCGCGGCTCGTCGCTTTGGCCCGGCACGGTGACTTTAAGGTTGCGGCGCCCGGGCAGCACTTCGAGCTCCTCAATCTGCACGGCATCGAGCGCAGAACTATCAAGTTGTGCCAGCTGCTGCTCAATGAGCCTCTTAATGAAGCGCTCAATTTCATCCTCATACGCGCCCGGGTCTGAGCTGTCGATCCGCACAAGCTCCTGCGCAAGCCGCCAGGCAAAATCCTCATCAACCATATGCAACCTCACAATCAGTTTGCTTTCCAAACCGATTGTAAGCCTCCTGAGAGATCCGCGACGTGGGCGTGGCAGTATTTACCGTTCGCAGGCCGAGCCAGCGCGTTTGCCGTCCGGGCGGGTTCACAAGCGACGCAGCGGGTACGTACCCTTCATGGACGACATGCTGTGCGACATATCTGCCTTTCGGTATCACCGGATACCTCCACAGGTCTTGGCAATAATGCCGGACCTGCCCGATTCTGCGGACGATCCGCGCAGGGAGCACCTATGTGAGCATCCGCTCGTCACGCATTTCCTGGGCACCCCGTTACACGTGTTGGCGCAGGGCAGCTGCGGACGTAAGGGCGATCGCATTGTCAGGCATGTTTGGAACGGGGAGAGGCCGTTTGATTCCGTGCGGCAGACGGAGTTTGGCCTCGATGTTGCGTCCCCACTCTTTACCCTGCTGACCCTGGCTTCCTCGGTCTCAAACGAGCGTCTAATCATGTGCATGTATGAGATGTGCGGCACCTTTGCCGTGTGCAAGATTGCGCCTCAGGTAAAGTCGGCACTTGAGCAGGCATACGGGGGCCGGTGGGGTGACGCACGGTCGGGCTGGGAAAACGTAAAGGATGTCTCGGGGAATCCAACGGACTTGTGGAAACGACCTCCCTTGATCGAGCTCTCTGAGCTTACAGAGTTCGTCGATAAGGTCCGGGGGCTCCGCGGCGCTAAATCGTTCATACGAGCCGCGAAATGCATTACGGGGGTGGCAGCATCGCCGCTCGAGGTCCAGGCTTCGATGCTGTTTGGCCTTACGAGGTTGCGCGGCGGCGAAGGGCTGAGCCTTACCAATAACGTTGAGATTCGTATGACGCGCAGCGCCCGCCTGATTTCGGGGCTTGATAGGCGCTATGCCGATATCCTGCTGGCAAATAAGGACGGCAGCCGAGAGTGTCTGGTTGAATGCCAGGGTAAAGCCATTCACGGATCCATTGAATCCAAGATTTCGGACTCCGATCGAACGACGGCGCTGCAAGCGATGGGATATCCCGTCATTCTGATGACCTATGGTCAGCTGGCCGACTCCGATGCCTTCCGCGTGGTGATGGAGCTCATCATGTCCTATCTCGATGTGCCGCTGAAAGACAAGACGCCGCGACAGCAGGAGCTCGAACGGCGGCTTCGTGAGGAGATTTTTATCGATTGGGCAGGAATGTAGCCGCGCGGGTGGAAAACGGTCGCGCGGACTAGAGTTTTGGTCACAAAAAGACTTATATTTCGCCTTGGAGGGGCCTTAAAAATGCTATCTAGAATAAGTTGTTTCGGAAAATGGACAGTCAACTTACATTCGGCACATAGAGATCGATTTTTACCTACTAAAGTCCCTGATAAAGCTGTTTATCAAAGCGGGTGTGCTTAGCGACTTGAGCCTCACTATCGATTATCTGAAAAAACTTGTTATGGGTATCATTTTAAAGTCGTCCGGAGCAACAAAATCGGCCCCCGTTTCGTGAAAACGGGGGCCGAATGGGCTTCGTGGTCTGTCTGGCAGGATTGGCGCCGGCGCTATTTAATCACGCGCACACGATACATCGACGGAATATGCTTGAGTGCCTCGATCGTGCTGCCGTCCAGGTGCTCATCGGTGTCGAACATGGTGTAGGCGTTCTCGCCAGCGGACTCGTTGGTCATGCGCTGCACGTTGGCGTTGTCCTTGGCGAGAATGGCCGTGATCTGGCCGATCATGTTGGGCACGTTGGCATGCAGGCAGGCAATGCGGCTTGCGGCGCGCGCCTTGCCCATGCTGCAGGCGGGGTAGTTGACGCTGTGCGCGATGTTGCCGTTTTCCAGGTAATCCTTGAGCTCGCTGATGGCCATGTCGGCGCAGTTGGCCTCGGCCTCGCCGGTGCCGGCGCCCGAATGCGTGGTGATAAACGTGTTGGGCATCTTGACGGTCTTGGGCGTGGCAAAGTCGCAGCTAAACCAGCTGAGCTTGCCCTCGCGCAGGGCAGCGTCGACGGCGTCCTCGTCAATGATGGTTTCGCGCGCGTAGTTGATGAGCACGGCGTCGGGCGCCAGCAGGTCGATCTGCTCGGTGCTGATCATGCCGATGGTATCGGCCTTGCTGGGCACGTGCACGGTGAGGTAGTCGCAGCCGCGGCAGAGGTCCTCGAGCGTGCCCACGCGCTGCACCTCGCGACTCAGCACCCATGCGTGCTCGACGGAAATGAACGGGTCGTAGCCGTAGACGTCCATGCCCAGATCGACACAGGCGTTGGCGACCTTGGAGCCCACGTTGCCCAGGCCGATGACGCCGATGCGCTTGCCCTTGAGCTCGCGGCCCACAAAGGCCTTCTTGGCCTTTTCGGCATCGACCTGAATCTCGGGGTCGTCGGCGTTGTCACGCACCCAGTTCATCGATTGCACCACGCCGCGGCTCGAGAGCACCAACATGCCCAGGACGAGCTCCTTGACGGCGTTGCTGTTGGCGCCGGGGGAGTTAAAGACGACGACGCCCTTCTTGGCGTACTCCTCGACGGGGATGTTGTTGACGCCGGCGCCGCAGCGGGCGATGGCGCGGATGCCCTCGGGCAGCTCGTAGCCGTGCAGGTCGGTGGAGCGCATCAGAATGGCGTCGGCCTCCTCGGCGGTGCCCACAAACTCGTAGCCCTCGCCAAATTCGACTTTGCCGTCCTTGGTAATGTCGTCGATGGTTTTAATCTTGCGCATGAAAAACTCCTTAGCGGATTTGTTTATAACAAGTGGTTTGAAGTGGCTGGTCGGCCCGCGTGTTGCGGGCTAGTTAGATCGCGGGCTCAAACTATGCTGCGCTTCGAAGTCCTTCACGTACGTGGCCAGCGCCTGCACGTCCTCCATGGTGACGGCGTTGTACACGCTGGCGCGCATTCCGCCGACGAGGCGATGGCCCTTGACGTTTTGGATCTGGTGCTCTGCCGCGCCCGCAACAAAGGCCGCGTCGAGTTCGGCGTCGCCGGTACGGAACGTGACGTTGGCGATGGAGCGGCTGTTGGCCTGCGCGGTGCCATGGAACAGCTCGCTGTGCTCGAGCAGGTCGTAGAGCAGGTTGGCCTTGGCCCAGTTGCGCTCGGCCATGGCGGCAAGTCCGCCGGTCTGCTCAACCCAACGGAACACCTTGCCGCACACGTAGATGCCAAAGGTGTTGGGCGTGTTGAGCATGGAGCCCTTGGCGGCCTGGGTCTTAAGGTTCATGTACTGCGGCGTCTGCGCAAAGGCCGGGCCGTCGGCGATCAGGTCGTCGCGCACGATGACCACGGTCACGCCAGCGGCGCCGGCGTTTTTCTGAGCGCCGGCGTAGATGAGTCCGTAGCGCTCGACGTCGAGTGGCTGCGACAAAAAGCAGCTCGAAACATCGGCGACCAGCGGCACATCGCCGCAGTTAGGCAGCTCGCGGTACATGGTGCCAAAGATGGTGTTGTTCTGGCAGATGTAGACGTAGTCGAGCCCGTCGCCCGCAGCCTCGGCGGCAATACGCGCGTTGATGTCGGCCATGTCGGGGATGCGGTCGAAGTTGGTGTCTTCGGAGCTCGCGAGCAGCACGGCCTCGCCGTACTTGGCGGCCTCCTTGTACGCCTTGTTGGCAAAGTTGCCGGTCACGATGTAGCCGGCGCGCCCGCGGCGTATGAGGTTCATGGGGATGCCCGCAAACTGCAGCGTGGCGCCGCCCTGCAAAAACAGGACACGGTAATTGTCGGGGATGCTCAGCAGGCGGCGTAGGGTTGCCTCGGCGTCGTCGATGATCTGCTGGTACATGCTAGATCGATGGCTCATCTCGAGCACGGACATGCCGCAACCGCGGTAGTCCATCATCTCGTCGGCGATCTCGGCGAGCACGCTTGTGGGCAGTGCGGCCGGGCCAGCTGAGAAGTTGTGCACACGTGCCATCTTCTAGTTCCCCCTCGTAGTCGTTTGAACGTTCGGGATACTTTAGCACAGTGGAGCGCTAGGCGCGACCGCATCACGGTAAAACTCGAGTGCGCCGCTATGATTTACAGGATGGTTACATGGGGGAGGGCGGTCGCAAGGTCTATATCGCCGGGATATACCGTGACAGGTACTCTTTGAGCGCGGGGTCGCACACATAGAGATACGTTCCTAACATGCCGCGCGTCATGAGGACGTAGTAGGCGTTGACGATGATCTTTTGCAGATCATCGTCGCTTGCCTTTTTCTTGGCAACGGCATCTTTGAAGTTTGCCCTGTTAACGTTGACTGCATCTTTGTTCGAATCGTAGTAAATGTCGGGACCCAGAATTACGAATCCGTAGTTGAGGTCGTAGCCTTGTACCGTATGAATGCATCCGACTTCGTTGACGGCGTTGGCGGAGTTAACCCAATCCTTCTGGGTTGAGTTCCAGCGTTTGGGAATGCCCTCGATGACGATATCGAACGCATCTTTGTTATTCTTCGTTTCCCACTTCCACGCAAAGCCTGCCATCATGCGGGATAGACCAACTTCTTCTTCCTTGGTTTGCTGCAGAGAGCAGAAGTCCTCAAATCGGTCGACGATTCCAAACTGGTATCTGGGGATATCGCTGTCCGGATCCCCGGCTCGCGAATCGTAAGGCTCCTATGAAAAGAGTGCTTTGAACTTCATGCCGGCATGCATGTACGCTTTGTTATCAAGCAGGTCGTAGACAAAATCGAGGTACTCATCGCCGCCACGCACGCGCATTTGGGTACTCAAGTTGAATTCTTCGGTCTCGATGCCGGCTTCTTCGAGTTGGTTGAGTCGCTGCTCAAGGCCATCTCGGTTGAGTCCCGATGCGCGGACTTGCTGTTTGGGGTCAAAGAACAGGTACGCCTTGTCGCAGCATTTGAAAATCCAATCCACCTGGCTGCTCGTGCGCGGCAAGCTGAGTCGTTCACATGTGTTGTAGAAAGCTCCGATGCCGGCGCCGGCGGATAAGTAGTTTCCCAGTCGGTGCGCCTCGTCGACAAGCAAGACGTCATACCGATCGTTTTTTGTGACGTCGTTGGGGCTCAGGATATCGCCGGGCTTTAACCCGGGGAGGAAGTGCGTGAGTTTTTTGAGCGTCTTGCTCAGAGACTCCATGGGCGTCACGAAGCCGACCCGCAGACCGGAAAGGTTCGGCTCATTTTTGATTTTGAACATGAGACTGATGGCGAGGATTGTTTTGCCTGTTCCCGGCGCGCCGTTCACGACGGTTACGCGCTCTTTCTTGGGACCGCCGTGTTTAATGTCTTCATGCTCTTGCTCGAGCCGCCTGTAAATCGCCTCAATCGTTTCGTATTGATCGGGCGTGAGCGTTTTGAAGGGCGAGAATTTGAACAGGTCGGTATTCTCGAGCTCTTCGATGGGGTGGATCGCATAGTTCTCTTCGCGAAGCTTTGTCCAGAGGTCTCTGAACTTCTGGCGATACTGAGGTCGCTCAAAATAATCGAACTGGGCATAGCCATTGTTGGCGTTGGTTACCTGGTATTTTTCGTCAGCGCAGAACAGCTCGATAAGTCGATTCTCAAACTCAAATGTTGCTGACTGATTGAAGGTTGGATTGTCAATCAGGAGGGTCCGGTCGAAGTCTTTGTCCACGTTTGCGGCGTGTTGCTTCATGCGGCGTCGATAATTGGTCGTTTGACCGATGTACGCCGTTTTGTTTTTACTGTTGGTCAGAATATAGAGAACGGGCCAACTCTCGTCATGGTGGAATCCGGGCTTTGGCGTGCCAAAGTCCTGCAGCGATTCGCTTGCCTCGAAGGGTTGGGGGAGGGGAAGCGTGTATTGTCGAAGGGCGAACTCATTACTCATGGTGGGCCGCCTTTCTGTATTCGCTGGAGCTGGTGTCGACGGGATAGCGCTCGCCGTTGCGTTTGAGTTTGGACGAGAGCGCCTTTGGGAGGTCGATTCCGTTTAGATCGGCGAAACGTAGGAGAAAGAGGAGCGTGTCGGCAACTTCGTCTTCGATGGCTTGGCGCTGATCAGGGCTATCGAACATTTCTGCAATGCGCTTGTCGCTCATAAAGCGGAAAAGCTGAAGGAGTTCGGAGGACTCTGTCGCTATGCCGATGGCAAGTTCCTTTGGAGTGTGATATTTGCGCCAATCGCGCGCATCACAAAAATCTCTGACTTGTTCTGTCATGGCAGTGAGCTTGTCCATCATCCGTAACCTCCCTGATGTTCATTATTTTATTATGGCCGTATCTGGAGTTTATTGCACATCAGTTGGGACGTGCGGTTTGTCCGGCCGCGATTGCCCGGTAGGAGGATTCACCGTGAAGATTGAAGTTGATGTAGACCAGCTGCGCGAGGGCTTGCTCGACTACGCGGGGAGCGCGGCTGGCGTGGGCTTTCCCGCTGCCATGCTCGACGTGATGGATATCGAGGACGAGTCGCCCCAAGAGCTCCTAGCCCGAGCCGAACGCTAAGGCCTCGACCTCCGCGACTTTGCTGTGGGTGGCAGCTAGTAGCTGAAGAGGGACGGGCTGCTAGGAAGCTAGCGTGGCGATGACGGCTTCGTCGCCGGCGTATATTAGGGTGTTGCCATCGGGGATGATGGTTTGGCCGTCGCGCTTGAGCATCACCACGATAAACGGGTGCTTGCCCTGCGGCACGTCGCGCAGGCGCTGACCGGCCAGGCGACCGTGGGGCGTCACGGTGACCTCGCGCAGCGTAACCTCGGCACGCTCTTCGAACGTTGGGGCTGCCATCACCAGAAGGTCGCCTTCCTCGATGACGGTATCGCCGTTGGGCAGTACCGGGTGTGCCCCGTCGCGCAGCACCAAGACCACGAGCATGTCCGTCGCGCTGCCAATATCGGCGAGCGAGCGCCCGGCAAACGGATGGCCAGCGCCCACCTTGAGCTTTACAAACGACATGCCGTCCTCGTCGTGGTAGTCGTTAAAGGTGCGGCGCACGTCGCCGGCCGCATCGATCATATCGAGTTTCTTCGCCACCGCCGGCAGTAGCGAACCCTGCACCACAATGCTCGATACGGCAATCACAAACACCAGGTCAAATAGGTCGTGTCCGCCGGGAACGCCGGCCACCACAGCAAAGAGGCTAAAGACGACCGAAGCCGCGCCGCGCAAGCCCGCCCAGCTTACGAGCGCAACCTGGCGAGGGCTCGTCTTAAAGGGCGCCAGCAGCAGACCGACGGCGATGGGGCGGCTCGCAAAGAGCATAAACGCCATGAGCGCCAGGCCGGGTAGCAGCATTTGCGGCAGGCGCGCGGGCGTGACGAGCAGGCCGAGCAAGAAGAAGATCGTCATCTCGGCCATCTCGGTAAGGGTGTCAAAGAAGTGCGCCATCTCGACCTTGCCGGTGATGTCGCTCGCGCCCAGCACAATGCCTGCCAGGTATACGGCCAAAAAGCCGTTGCCGCCCAGGTAGCTCGGCAGTGCGTAGGCGACGATCGCCACGGCGAACAAAAAGATAGTCTGCGCGCCCTCGGCCGTTGCGTGTGCGCGCTCAATCAGGCGGCTGGATATCCAGCCGATGGCAAGGCCCAGCCCCACGCCCAGGATGATCTGCTTGGCCAGCAGCACGGGAATGTCGATGTTGCCACCCGCCGCGAGGGTGGCGAGTACCGCGGTGAGCATGTAGGCGACGGGGTCGTTGGAGCCCGATTCGACCTCGAGCAGCGAGTCGGTGCCGCCCTTTAGCGACAGGTTGTGCTCGCGCAGCACGCTAAAGACGCTCGCCGCGTCGGTCGACGCCACGACCGAGCCCAGCAGCAGGCCGCCGATCCAGTCGAAGCCCAGTGCGAAGTGTGCGAACACGCCAGTGATGCCGGCGGTGGCGATAACGCCGAGCGTGCTCAGCAGCACAGCGGGCGCGGCGACGGGTTTGGCACGGTCGATGTTGGTGTTAAAGCCGCCGTAGAACATGATGAACAGCAGCGCCGTGCTGCAGACGGTTTCGGTGAGCGCGTAGTCGCTAAAGTCGATGTGCGCCGGACCGTTGACGCCGAGCAGCATGCCGAGCGCAATAAAGATGAGGAGGGTGGGGAAGGGGAGTTTTTTGCCGACGGGTTTGATGGTCAGGCACAAAATGATGACGAGGCCGATAAAGAGAAGTATCTGGTTCATGGATAGTGTCCGCTCCTGGGTGGTTGGCGTGGCACGGTCAGTTGTCTGCGGTTATTTGTACCCAAAGGTGGTGGGTTTATGGGGGCGGATTACGGGCGTGCGCGATATCGTCATAGACGGCTGCCGTCTTTGCCTCTGCTCGGAAACCCTTTCCAGCTTTATTGCAACGGAGTACAATGGGTAACGTTTAAGTTCAACTTGAAGTTTTAGTTGCGGCGCCGGGCTTAGACCGCAATGCAAGGAGAGGCGTACCATGGCGATCTATGTGACATCTGATGCTCACGGGCACGTGCGTGCGCTTGACGAGGCCCTGTCTAAGATTTCGCTGGCGTCCGACGACACGCTGTACGTGCTGGGCGACATGATCGATCGCGGGCCCGATCCGGTCGGCGTTATTAAGCTCGTGCGCTCGCTGCCCAACGCCCGCGTGCTCAAGGGCAATCACGAGCAGATCATGCTCGATGCCATCATTGGCCAGGATCCGCTCGATGCCGAGACCTGGGATATCAACGGTGGCTGGACGACGCGCGAGCAGCTCAACGACATGGAATTTGACGCATACGAGGAGCTCGTGCGATGGATGGCCGCGCTGCCGCTCTACGCGGTGGCCGAGACCGAGGAGCGCCCGTATCTGCTGGTACATGCTGGAATCGAGATGAAGGCGGCGCGCGCGTTTTTGCTTGAGCATGGCGTCGATTGTGCCGATGGCGTTGGAGCGGTGGGTGCCGATCGCGAGCTGCTGCAGCAGATGCTCGCGGTGCAGTCGGCCGATGACCTGCTGTGGATTCGTCACGGCTATTGGGATGCGCCGACCGGGCTGCTTTCTGCCGAGGGCAAGGGTCCGGTCGTGGTGAGCGGTCACACGCCAACGGTGTCGCTCGGGCGTTATTGCGAGGTCGGTGGTCTTGCGGGGCTCGATGAGGAGTCGGGCCGCGGGCAGATCGTGCGCCTGGGCGGCGAGGATGCCGCCGGTGTGCCCGATCGCATCGACATCGACTGCGCTGCCGCCACCGGCTCCGAGTTCGGTCGCGTGGGCATCCTGCGGCTCGATGATGGGGCGGAGTTCTACGCGAATATTCGCCCCGGGGAATAACTTTGTTCCGCCGTTCTACCGAACGGCGGCCACGTTGATGCTGCGCAGCCCCGAAGCACCCCATCTTGTCGCTCAAACCGTCGTTCGCGTACGGAAGTACGCGTCGCTCCTCTTTCGCGCCAACCTGGGGCACTTTGAGACTGCTCGCTGTCGGTGCCAAAACATCGACGTTTCTTTTCTTCAAATTGATTCGAATTAGGCGCCGTACGGGTTGCGGTCGCGTTCTATGCGCTGGCGAATGTGGGCGTATTCGACAATCAACAGCACCAGGAGTAGGGCCATGATGGCTAGGTAGCTCACCACAGCGCCCATCAGACCCAGTAGCTTAATCAGGATCACCGGCAGCACCACGCTTACGGCGAAGCAGATCAGGTAGATCTTGGTGACGTCTCCAGCGTGGCGCAGCACCGTGATAATGGCGTAGATAAAATCGATGGCCGCGGTTACGCCGCCGGCGACGACCATCAGCAGCGCCAGCGTACGGTAGCGTTCAAAGCTGAGGCCGTACATAAAGCTCATGAGGGGAATACCGGGACCTGCCATAAATGCGGCGCACACGCCGGTGATGACCACGATCAGCGCCATAACGGCAACAATAATCAGGTCAAAGCGACGACGCTTGCGAGGATTAGCCCAAATGCTCGACAAGCGCAGGAGCTGCGGTTTATAGATAAATCCAATGCTCAGCAAAATAGCCTGCGCCGGAAAGAACAGGGCATTAAAGTACAGCTGATATTTGTATGCCAGCGTGCCTTCCATCACAAACTTGGGCATGCTCTCAATAAGGTTGAACAGGAACAGTGCACCAAAGAGCGGGGCGCACTGGACAAACAGGTGGCCGACCTCGCGCAGGCTCACGTGGCGCGATTTTTCGGTCTCGAGCAGGGCAAGCGGCGCGGTGACCAGCACGAGCGAGGCGATGGCGGTGACACCCATGGCCATGGCCGCGATGGGCATGCTGCGCGTGAGGAACAGTGCCACGCTAAAGACCGCGATGACGCCGGCGGAACGCAGCGTTTGGCTCATGCCGGCCAAATAGAGCTTGTCGGCCTGCTGCAGGCGGCCCTCGTACACGTCGGCGATGCCGTCGATCACCTTATAGAGGTAGACGCCCAGGCCGATCGTGGCCATCTGCGCATCGTAGCCGCGGGCGCTGCTGTATACCAGGCCGCATGCCAGCGCGAGCGCTCCGCAGAGCAAGCGGTTGAGCTGGTAAGAGGCAAAGGACGTCTTTTCGTCGATGTCCGAGACCTGGAAATTGCGCACGCCGTAGTTGCACGCGATCATGATGAGCGTGCCGGTGACAAAGGCGATGGAGAATTTGCCAGCCTCCTCGGCGCCCGCGAGCTGTGTGGACACGATGGTGAGCAACGGAAACGCCATGCCCCACACGGCGGTGCCCAGGGTATTCCAAAGGTAGTCGCGACGGGTGGCGTGATCTTCGTACTCGGCTTCTTGCGTGGAGAAGCCGCCGCCGTAGACGGCTCCGAGCAGGCGGTTCCACCAGGCATTGACCATGCGGTGGATGGGGCCGGGCTGGCGATCGCGCTCGCGGCGACGGCGTGTGACCTGGCTGCTGTCGGGACCGCCGGCGTTACGCTGGCTTAGCTCTTGGATTCGTGCGAGCTCCTCGGCGGTGTGCGATGCGGGGAACAGGCCGTTCTCGATGCGTCCGCCCTGCCCGTGCGCCCCGTCCGATACGGTGGGGTCGGCGACGCCATTGCGGCGGGCGATGGCGCGGCGAATGCTATCGATGGGCGTGATGCTCAAAGCGGAGTCCTTTCTATTGCTGCGCTCTAGTATAGACGCGACGGTGTTCGTTCGTGTTTTTGAACAGGTTGTTCGATAATTTCGGCGGCGCCATTCAGTAGACGGCATTTGGGGACGTTCCTTATGTGCCGGCACTTTGGGAACGTCCCTAAGTGCCGGCATCCGGGGTCGCTCCTTGGTTGTTGCCTGTTCAAGAGTGTCCCTAACGACTAGGCCGCTTGCGTGCGATTTTTGACCGTTGGGCGGGCGCTTCGCCGTTGCCGCAAAAACGTTTTTGCATATCGGGTACAACGGGCTTTACGTGAGTAAAGTGCGCGCCTCGTCCACGTGTCGCGCTTTTAAAGGAGGCCCCATGCCAGGTGTTACCCCTGCAGAAGTTCTGTCCAACTTTGGCATTACGCTGGTCGAAGATCCTGCCGAGAACCAGCCCCGCCTGCTGGTCGACCTGCCGGCAGCCGAGCTCGTCGAGCACGCCATCCGTCGCAACGAAGGTCGTATGGCCTCCAACGGCGCGCTGGTGATCGAGACGGGGGAGCGCACTGGCCGCTCGCCTAATGACCGCTTTATCGTTGACACCCCCGATGTTCACGACAAGATTGCCTGGGGTGCCGTCAACCGCCCGCTGTCTGTCGAGAGCTACGAGGCCATCAAGGCCGGCATCGTCGACTATCTCAACGAGCGCGACGTGTTCGTCACTCGCGGTATGGCCGGTGCCGACCGCAACCATACGCGTCGTCTGCTTGTCGCCTGCGAGCGTGCCAGCCAGGCGCTCTTTATTAAGCAGATGCTCGCCCGCCCGCTTGCCCGTGAAATCGCACGCACCGGCGAGCCGGACTTCTGTGTGCTCGCCGCGCCGGGCTACCAGTGCGATCCCGCCATCAAGGGCCTCAACTCCAGCGCCGCCGTGGTCATTAACTTCCAGGAGCGCGTGATTCTGGTCGCCGGCACCGGCTACTCCGGCGAGATCAAAAAGTCCATTTTCAGCGTCATGAATTACCTGCTGCCCGTCGAGGACGACGTGCTGCCCATGCACTGCTCGGCCAGTATGGATCCCGTCACGCACGAGACCGCCGTGTTCTTTGGCCTGTCCGGCACCGGCAAGACCACGCTTTCGGCCAATCCCACGCGCCTGCTGATCGGCGACGACGAGCACGGCTGGTCTGACATGGGCATCTTTAACATCGAGGGTGGCTGCTACGCCAAATGCGAGGGCCTGGACGCCTTCCACGAGCCCGAGATCTTCAACGCTGTCCGCTTTGGCGCGATCTGCGAAAACGTGGTGCTCGACGAGAACCGCAAGCCCAACTACGACGACATCTCGATCACGCACAACACGCGCGTGGCATACCCTGTGGAGCACATTCCCAACGCGTGGACCAAGGGCATGGGCACCACTCCAAGCGTCGTGCTGTTCCTGACCTGCGATGCCTTTGGCGTGCTGCCGCCCATCTCACGCCTGACGGCCGATGCCGCCATGTACCACTTCGTGACGGGCTTTACGGCCAAGATCCCCGGCACCGAGGTCGGCGTCACCGAGCCCACGCCCACGTTCTCTTCGCTGTTTGGCGAGCCGTTTATGCCGCTCGACCCCATGGTCTATGCCAAGATGCTCGGTGAGCGCATCGCCGACGGCCGCACGCGTGTGTACCTGGTCAACACCGGCTGGATCGGCGGCGGCTACGGCGTGGGCCATCGCATCGAGCTTGCCTACACGCGCGCCCTGGTGGCCCGCGCCCTCGACGGTACCATCGAGGACAGCGAATTCGTGCATGACGATATCTTTAACGTCGACATTCCCACCACGTGCCACGGCGTGCCCGACGGCATCCTGGTGCCGCGCCAGTACTGGCAGAGCACCGCGCGCTACGACGAGGCGGCGCACAACTTGGCCGTGATGTTCGAGGAGAACTTCGAGAAGAAGTACTCGCACCTGCCCGAGTCCGTAAAGGCCGCCGGTCCGCACGCTCAGGTGCACGCCGACGCCCGTCATCGCGGCCGCGGCCTGCTGGGACTCCGACACTAGCGTTGCTTCAGACCCAAAACCACCATAAAGGGGACAGGCACCTTTGTGGTGGTTTTACTCGCGCGGATGACTCGGGTTACAATACGCCTGACATATTGCCCCCTTCTCCGGATGGGGGCAGCGTAAGCGCTCTTGTGGCGGCACCGTAGGACTTTGAAGGTGGCCGTCGTAAGGGCGCTTTTTGTTTAGGCGCCCTCGCTCGGGCGCGCACGATGAAGGGAGAGCGCATGAAGAGCTTTATTGCCGAGGATTCGTTTTGGGAGCTATTTCCGCAGGCGGCTGTCGGTGTT
This sequence comes from uncultured Collinsella sp., assembly GCA_900543275.1. Taxonomy (GTDB): domain Bacteria; phylum Actinomycetota; class Coriobacteriia; order Coriobacteriales; family Coriobacteriaceae; genus Collinsella. The sequence goes on from UQQL01000008.1 coordinate 39,548, forward strand.
GTGGTCGTAAAGGGCATGAAGCCCGCGGCTCAGATTCCTCAAGAGGACGTGGATGCGATTGCGGCGTTGCTCGACCGCGCCAATATCGACGCGGAGCGTCATCTGACCAGCGATACTATCAGCGAGAACGCACCGGTCAAGGCATGGCGCGAGGCTTATCGGCTGTTCAAGACCAAAAAGGGCGCGCGTTGCTCAATTGAGAACCTGCTCAAGCGCGTGCTCAAGGGCAAACCGGTGGGCCACATTACGCCCGCGGTGGACATCTACAACACGGTGTCGCTGACCTACGCGCTGCCCGTTGGCGGCGAGGACCTGCATACGATTGAGGGGGATCTTCGCTTGAAGGTGACTGACGGCGGCGATGCGTTCCTGCCACTTGGCGAGGAAACGGATGACCCGACGCTGCCCGGCGAGCTCGCCTACATCGATGATGCGGGCGCCGTATGCCGCTGCTGGAACTGGCGCGATGGCGTTCGCACGGCGCTGTCCGACGATTCGGCCGATGCATTCCTGGCGATTGAGTGCGTGGAGCCCGAGCGGATGGGGGATTGCCAGGCTGCCGTTGATCGTCTCGCCGAGCTGCTTGAGCGCTATCTGGGAGCGACGGTTGTCGTTAAGACGCTTGTGACCCGCGACAATCCCTGCGTGGAACTGTAGCGACGCCTGCGGATCATGTTCGCCGGTCAAAACCACTACAAAGGTGCCTGTCCCCTTTGTGGTGGTTTTTATGTTGATGGGTTAACAAATGGGATATTTGGGTATGGGTGTTGCCTTGTGCGGCTAAGATGTTTACCCGTTAGCATCATGCAAGCGAAAGGCGGTCGTCTCCCATGCAGCAGAACGACGAGACACGTTTCGAGGACTTTGTCGGACTGATCAGCGGGCTCTACAAGGAGATCCAGCGCATTAAGACATCCGAGGGCGCAAGGCTGGGCCTCAAGGGCTCCGACGTTATGTGCCTGTACTATCTTGAGCGCAGCAAGGACGGCCTGACTGGCGCTGACCTGGCTCGCATGGCAGGCGTGACCCGTGCCGCCGTCTCGCGCACGCTCGCGCATCTGGAGGAGGGCGGCTACGTCGAGGTCGACGACTCGGGTGATGCAGCCGTTAAGTATCGTGCCCCGGTGCGCCTGACCGCTCTGGGCGGCGAGAGCATGAGCGAGGCGGACCGCATCATTCGCGAGGTGCTCGACACCACCGGTAAGGCTATGGGTGTGGAGCAGCGCGAGCAGATGTATGCGTCGCTGCGTACGATTCTCAACACCCTGCGTGAGATCTAAGGCCGCCAAGGCATTTGCTTCCCATTAAAAACTGCATAGTCCCGTTTGAGCGCGTATGCCGTGCCGGGGCATTGCTGTCAAAATTCCCCGCGCGGGACCTGCGCAAGAAAGGATTCGTTATGTCCGTCCGCATTATTACCGATTCCGCAAGCGATATGTCGCCGGCGGAGCACCCCGCTCTGCGTGTTCTGCCGCTGTCCGTCACCTTTGGCACCGATGTGTATATGGATGGCGTCGACATCGATCACCAGCGCTTTTACGAGATGCTTGTGGAGCGCGATGAGCTGCCCAAGACCGGTCAGGTCAACCCGTACGCCTTTTCGCAGGCGATTGCCGAAGCGCGTGAGGCCGGCGATGAGGCCGTGATTATTACCGTGGGCGCTAAGCTATCAGGCACCAATCAGAGTGCCCGTACCGCACTTGCCGAGGCGCCGGGCGGCGACGTGTTTGTCGTGGACAGCAATAACGTCACCCTGGGTGAGCGCGTGCTGGTCGAGTATGCCCTGCGTCTGGTGGACGAGGGCCAGGGAGCGGCCCAGATCGCGGCGGCCGTCGAGGCCGTGCGCGACCGCGTGGTGGTTATCGGCCTGCTCGAGACGCTGGAGTATCTGGTGCGCGGCGGTCGCCTGTCTGCTGCGGCCGGCGCCGTGGGCACGCTGCTCAACGTGAAGCCCGTTGTAGCCGCCGAAGACGGTCTGATCGTGCAGCTGGGCAAGGCGCGCGGTTCCAAGAACGGCCGTAACCTGCTCAACCAAAAGGTCGAAAAGGCAGGCGGCATCGACTTTTCCATGCCGCTGGCGCTGGGCTATACGGGCCTTTCGGACGCTGTGCTCAAGAAGTACATCGAGGACAGCGCCGCGCTGTGGGCCGGCCATGCCGAGAGCGAGCTGCCCATCCACACCATTGGCGCCACCATCGGCACCCACGTGGGCCCCGGTGCCGTAGCCGTAGCCTTCTTCCGCCCCGCCAACTAGCTTTCCGGTCAAAACCACCATAAAGGGGACAGGCACCTTTGTGGTGGTTTATGCTGGTTCCGGTTGAAAGGAGCATGCGATGGCGTCTGAGGGCTTTTTCGAGCGGGTGTACGAGGTAGTCGAGCAGATTCCCGAGGGGATGGTCGCCACCTACGGTCAGGTGGCGCTGCTCGCCGGTCGCCCGCGAAGCGCGCGCTATGTGGGCTATGCGCTGCACAGCAATCCGCGCCCTGGTCAGATTCCCTGTCATCGCGTGGTGTTTGCCGACGGTCGTATCTGTGAGGGCTTTGCCTTTGGCGGTCCCGATGCTCAACGTGAGCTCTTAATGGGGGAGGGCGTGGCGTTTGCCGATCCCATGCGCGTTGACCTGGCTGCCAGCCGTTGGCCGGCCGGGCTCTAGCAGCTCGCTCGTGCCAAAACCACCACAAAGGTGCCTGTCCCCTTTGTGGTGGTTTTCCGTTGCAGGTTTACCTGGGCTAACTTATGGAGAACGTATGACGGCGCGGTTTGACGCTACAAAGTAAACCACGGTGAACTATATTGTTTTCAGCAACGGAGCAGGCAATAGGCGATGAAAAAGCCTGCCCTGTTGAGTTTGATTCGCATTCCTCCCCTCTGTGCGATTCAACGGTGTACTTCGGGAAAGCGCCCGCCGGCTGCCATGGCCGGCGGGCGCTTTCCTGTAATCATGGGACAAAACATCAGGTCCGTTATCCCAAAATGAGGTGCCGACGTTTGGCCTTAGGGCGGCACAAACTTTGATTGTTAGTCCCGCTTGCAGCAACCGATCTTTGTAAACCCCTGCGGCGCCTCTTCGCTCGCGGGGATTCTTGGGCTGTTGCTTCCCAGATACGCCTCTACATGCCGCGCGAACGCTTGCCACGACCACTCGTCTTTATCGGCCTCAAGCCGATCGGGAGAAATCGCGTTGAACAGGCACGTTGGAATCTCGTGCTCGTGCAGATTCTTGGCGATACAAGGCGTGCAGCCCTTGTCGTGGTTGACAGGGTTAAACGGGCATTTCCGGTCGTTGCATGTACAAAACGCAACTGAGCTCATGGGGCTCCTTCCAGTCGGTCGGCTCTGCTGTAAAACGCTGCCGCATGTTAAAACAATAGGGCGTCATTGCTTAACAGAATATAGTCTTAGGGTTCTTGCGACTTAGGGGTTCTGCCGAGCGGCTGAATACCTCGGCGACCGACCTCTGAAGAAAACAAAACCGCCGCAATGAGGATTGTACTCATCGCGGCGGTTTTGTTTGACTGCTGTTTATTGTTCTCGGCTAGTACACCATGCCCATGGCGTCCTGAACCTCGGCCAGGGTCTGCTCGGCAATCTCGTTGGCGCGACGGTTGCCCTCGTGCAGCACGTCCTTCACATAGTCCAGATCGTTCTCATAGCGCTGACGACGCTCGCGGATCGGCGCGAAGTACTCGTTGACGGCCTCGGTCACGTACTTCTTGAGCTGGCCGGAGCCGCCCATGCCAATCTCCTCGGCAATCTCGACCTCGGAACGGCCGGTGCAGATGGCGGCGGTTGAAAGCAGGCCGGACACGCCGGGGCGATTCTCGGGATCGAACGTGATCATGCGCTCGGAGTCGGTCTGGCTCTTCTTGATGCGCTTGGCCGTCTCCTCGGCGGTCATCGAGATGTTAATGGCGTTGCCGTAGCTCTTGCTCATCTTGCGACCGTCCAGGCCCGGCAGTAGCGGGGTCTCGGACAGCAGCGCTTCGACCTCGGGGAACACTTTGCCGTAGCGGTTGTTAAAGCGGCGGGCGATGGTGCGGGTGAGCTCGATGTGCGGCAGCTGGTCGCGACCGACGGGCACCACATTGCCCTTGCAGAACAGGATGTCGCAGGCCTGGTGCACCGGGTAGGTGAGCAGAAGGCCGGTGAGCTCGTGGCCCGAGGCCTCCATCTCGGCCTTGACCGTGGGGTTGCGCGCCAGCTCGGCCTCGGAGACCAGCGACAGGAACGGCAGCATGAGCTGGTTGGCGGCGGGCACGGCGGAGTGCGCGTAGATCATGGTCTTGTCGGGGTCGATGCCGCAGGCAAGGTAGTCCATGACCATGTTGTACACGTTGTCCTGGATGTGCTCGGTCGTGTCGCGGTCAGTGATGACCTGGTAGTCGGCGATGAGCACGTTGGTCTTGGCGCCCATGTTCTGCAGCTCAACACGGCCCTTAAGGGTGCCGAAGTAGTGACCCAGATGCAGACGGCCGGTGGGGCGGTCGCCGGTGAGCATGGTGAACTTGTCGGGCGTCTTGGCCAGGCCCTCGCGAATGGCGTTGCTCTTTTGCAGCGCGACTTCGTAGCTGTTCTCGTTTGGCATAATTGCTCCTAACGTATGTTCATGGGTCAAGATGATAACGCGTTTATTGGAGGGGCGGGGCGTAAGCTGTCTCTTATACACATCTCCGAGCCCACG